>CABTXO010000128.1 GCA_902488725.1 uncultured Bacteroidales bacterium | reverse complement strand
GACGGCGGCGGTGGAACTTGTCGCGAAATACCTCGGCAAGGCCGGCGGCTATGAGCCGTACCTTGTCGAGAAGCACCATATTCACAAGCTGGACGCTCCCTCCGGGACGGCGAAATCCCTCGCGGCGGTTGTGTGGGAACAGATGGGACGGCAGCCGGACGTCGCCTCCGTGCGGGTCGGGGAACTGGCCGGAACGCACACCGTGGGCTTCGAGGGCATGCACGACCGCCTCACGCTGGAACATGAGGCCTTCTCCCGGGACGGCTTCGCCGAAGGGGCCGTGCTGGCCGCCCTGATGACGGAAGGTCTCACGGGCGTGCACGAATTCAAAGAGCTGTTTTTCAAGGTGAAATGAAGATGAAGACAAAATTGCTGCGGGGCTGCGGGACTGCGCTGGCCACCCCGTTCCGGGACGGAAAGGTGGACTATCCCGCCTACCGGAAACTGGTGGAGCGGCAGGTTGCCGCGGGCGTCCATTTCCTGGTGCCGCTCGGTTCCACGGCCGAAACGCCCTGCCTGGAAGATGACGAGCGGGCCGAGCTGCTGCGGATCACCCGGGAATGCTGCCCGGACCGTCCCGTCGTGGCGGGTGTCGGCACCAATTCCCTGACCGCCACCCTCCGGAACATCCGCCTGCTGGAGCCCTGCGGACCGGATGCCTGGCTCGTGGTCGTGCCGTACTACAACAAACCCACGCAGGAAGGGATGTATGACTATTTCCGGGCGGTGGCCGCCGCCACCTCCAAGGGGATCGTGCTGTACAATGTGCCCGGCCGCACGGGTACGAACCTGAAGGCCGCGACCGCCTTGCGCTGCGCACGGGAGATTCCGAACGTGATCGCCGTGAAGGAGGCTTCCGGCGACCTGAACCAGATCCAGGAAATCATTCGCGAAGCCCCGGAAGGCTTCAGCGTGCTGAGCGGGAACGACAATCAGACCTGGCCGCTGATGGCCTGCGGGGGCGACGGCGTGATCAGCGTCGCTTCGAACCTTGTCCCGCTGCTCGTCGTGGAGCTGGTCGAAGCCGCCGCTGCCGGCGACATGGCCGTCGCCCGCGACCGGAATGCCCGGCTGATGCCGCTTTTCCGGGACTGCTTCGTCGAAAGCAATCCGATACCACTCAAGGCCGGACTGGCCGCCCTGGGTCTCTGCGCTCCTGACATGCGTCTGCCGCTGACGACGGCGACTCCCGCGACGATGGACCTCATGAAAGCCGCACTCGCACGCCTATGAATCCGAACGCATCCTTCGCTGAAGTCGTCGCCGGGCTCGAACGCGGCGAAATCCGGGTAGCCGAGAAAATCGACGGTGTCTGGAAGGTGAACGCCTGGATCAAGGAAACGATTCTGGAAGGCTTCCGGGCCGGCGTTCTGGCCGATTATTCCCAGGGGCAGTTCCCGTTCTTCGACAAGGACGACCTGCCGCTCCGCCGCTTCACCCTGGAAGACCGGGTGCGGATCGTGCCGGGGGGCACCGGTGTGCGTTGCGGAGCCTATCTGGCGCCCGGCGTCATCGTCATGCCCCCGTCCTACATCAACATCGGGGCCTGTGTCGAGGAAGGCTCGATGATCGACTCCCACGTGACGGTCGGCTCCTGCGCCCAGGTCGGCAAGGGGGTCCATGTGTCCGCCGCGACACAGCTGGGGGGCGTGCTGGAGCCTGCCGGCGCCCTGCCGGTGATCGTCGAAGACGGCGCCTTCATCGGCGGCAACTGCGGCATCTACGAAGGAACCATCGTCCGGGAAGCGGCTGTGGTCGGATCCGGCGTGATCATCACCCGCGGGACGGCGCTCTACGATGCCGTCTCCGGCGCTTTCGTGCCCAAGACCCCCGACGGAAGAACGGTCGTGCCTGCCGGCGCGGTGGTCGTCGCGGGCAGCCGTCCCGTCACCAAGGGGCCCGCCCGGGAAGCCGGCATCCAGCTCTACACGCCCGTCATCGTGAAATACCGGGACGGCAAGACCGCCGCTTCGGTCGAATTGGAAACCCTCCTGCGTTGAACGGATGAGCATCAAACTGTACAAATACCACGGTGCCGGGAACGACTTCCTGATCGGCGACAACCGCACGGGAGACCTCCGTCTGGATGAGGCGCACATCCGCCGTATCTGCGACCGTCACCTGGGCATCGGATCGGACGGCCTGATGCTGCTCTGCGGCAGCGACACCCGCGATTTCCGGATGGAATTCTACAACCCGGACGGCACGTCCGGCATGATGTGCGGCAACGGAGGCCGCTGCATCGCCGCCTTCGCCGCCCGGCTGGGCATCCCGGCCCGGGACGGGCGATTCGATTTCGAGGCGCCGGACGGCCTGCACACGGCCGTGCTGACGGACGGGACGGCGGACTCCCCGGTCCGGACGGTACGGCTGAAAATGCGGGACGTAGCCGGCATCACGCAGGTCCTGGACGAAAATGCCTGTTTCCTGGACACGGGCACCCGCCATCTGGTGAAATTCGTCACCGGTCTCGCGGACTATCCCGTGGAATCGGAGGGGAAGCGGCTGCGCAACGACCCCCGCTTCGCTCCGGTCGGAACCAACGTGGACTTCGTGGAGCCCCTGGACAACGGGCTGCAGGTCAGGACCTTCGAGAAGGGGGTGGAAGCCGGGACCCTTGCCTGCGGCACCGGCATCGTCGCGGCCGCCCTGGCGGCCTATGCCCGGAAGATTCCCGCTTCGCCGGTCGGCGGGGGCTCCGTCTCCTATTCCGTCCGCGCCGCCATTGCGGACCTGCGGGTCGATTTCGTGCCGGAAGGGAGCGGAGCGCATTTCACGGCGCGGGAAGTCTGGCTCACAGGTCCGGCGGAATTTGTTGGCATTGTGGAAATTTTGCTGTAATTTTGAGAATCACATTCCAAACATTATGAAGAACTCGGCACACCTGATCCTGATGGCGGCGCTTGCGCTGCTGGTTTCTTCTTGTTTCTCTTCCCGTCCGTCCACCTCCAAATTCAGCATGATCGCGACGATGGAGGCTTCTGCAGACGGGTTCAATGCTTCCTTCTTCAAGGACAGTCTGCTCACATCCCGTTACCTCCGGATCGACAATCTGTGCTTCCTGGTGTCCAAAGTGGAAGATGACGTGTTCCAGGGCGGCTGGCACCTTTCCCTGCTGCGGGATTCCCTCGCCAAGGACGGAACACTCTGTCCCTACGCATCGGCCGGCCGGGGAGCGGGCTACGGCAATTCCAGGGTCTATGCCGCGTTCTATGACAACCCGGACCCGGCACTGATGGCCGACTACGACGTCATCTTCAATTTTGAAGGCTATCCGGTCCACAACTGCAAAGTGCTCGGCTGTCTGCTGACGAATTCCAGCGCCGTGCTGAAGGCTGTCGGCGACGGCCTCTTCGCAAAAGGGGACTTTCTGCAGGTGACCGCGACCGGGTACCTGGGCGGGAAAGCCGTCGGAACCCCGGCATCGCTCTACCTGGTGGACTACCGGGGCGACACCCCGAAAGTGGTCACGGACTGGGAGGTGTTCGACCTGAGGAAGGCAGCCCCGGACATCGATGCCCTGAAATTCGACATCACGACCTCCAAGCCGGAGATCCCGCGCTATTTCTGCATGGACAACTTCGCCGCGGACGTCTACCTGGAATATTGACAACCCATTAAATTTTTTACGAATATGAAAGCAAACAAGACCTACAAAGAAGAAGCCCGGGCCGCCCTGAAGGGCAACTGGCCCCAGGCCGTGCTGGCCACGCTGGTGCTGGCGCTGCTCGCGGTCGCCTGCGAAGGATTCTATCTTCTGTGGTCGTTCAAGCACGCGGCGGAGGCACCGGCGCCCGGAGACACCCAGGCCGCCATGGCCTACGCAGGCAGCTCAGTCCGTTCCATGCTCCTGATGTATGTGCTGCTCATCTTCCTACTGGGACCCCTGATGGTCGGATTCGTCAACGCCCTCAAGAAACTGCTCTTCAACGGAGACGGACAGGTCGTGTCGAATTCCCTCAAAATCGGTTACCGCAACTACGGGCATCACGTTTGGGGCTACTTCCTCAAGAACTTTTTCATCTTTCTGTGGACCCTGCTCCTCGTCATTCCCGGCATCATCAAAACCTTTTCCTATGCGATGACGTACTACATCCTCGAAGACCGTCCGGAACTCTCGGTGGATCAGGCCATCAACCTGAGCAAGGACATGGTGTACGGCCGCAAGTTCGACCTGTTCTACCTGTACCTCAGCTTCATCGGCTGGTTCCTGCTCTGCCTCGTGACCCTGGGCATCGGGTTCCTCTGGGTCTATCCGTACCTTTTCGCAGCCCAGGCCTCCTTCTACCGGGATGTCAAAGAGGACTATGAGCGGCGGATGACCGCCACGCCGGCGCAGCCGGTCCCCGTGCAGCAGCCGGTCACGCCGACCGTCTCCAAGGCGGAAAACCCGGAGGACTACATGCCGAAATCGGAATAGGAAAATCTAGATCAGACCCGCGGGGATTTCCATCGTGAGGACCCGCGCGTCTTCGTCGACGGACAGGAGGAGTTCCTCGTGGAGGGGAATCATTGCCTGTCCGTTTTCCGTCTCCACGTACAGGCAGGGGTTGCCGGGGATGTCTTCGAAGTCGGTGATGGTGCCGACCGGCCGGCCGGAAGCGTCGCAGAGCGACCAGCCGGCGAGGGACTCCAGGTCCAGGCCATCCGCTTCATCGTCATATTCCGGAAGGAGGGCTTTGTCCACGAGCAGGTCCTTGCCGACCAATTCTTCGGCGTCCGCAAGATTCCGGACGCCGGTCAGGCGCACGAGCGCCCGGTTGCTCCCCCGAAAGGTGAAAGATTCGATAAAAAAAGGGACCGGCAGTCCATCGAAAAGGATGAACACCGGTTCCTTCTGGTTGAGTTGTTCCGAATCGAAGGAACGGAAACCCAGCAGGATTTCCCCTTCGGTACCGTTGGATTTCAGTACCCGGGCGACCGTCAGCAGATCTGGAAGGGCCCCGGTCATGAAATTAAGCCTCGGCAGGTGCTTCGGGCTTCGCTTCTTCGGCAGCAGGTGCCTCCGCAGGAGCGGCGGCGGCCTCTTCGGCGGCCTTTGCTGCTTCCTCCGCAGCCTTGGCGGCAGCGGCTTCAGCGGCAGCCTTGCGCTCCGCTTCCGCGAGTTCCTCAGCCTTCTTGGCGAGGGCCTCGGCCCGCTCCTGGTTTACCTTCTTCTCTGCGTCACGGGCAGCCCGGGCCTTGTCGGAAGCCTCTTTCACGAGACCTTCCTTCTTGGCTTCGATCTTGGCGTCGCGCTGGGCTTTCCAAGCGTTCCATTTCTGGTCGGCCTGCTCCTGCGTGAGCGCACCCTTCGCAATTCCCTTGTTCAGGTGTTTCCGAAGCAGAACGCCTTCATAGGAAAGAATTCTGCGGACCACCAGAGAGGGTTCCGCGCCGACGTTCAGCCAGGAAAGGGCTCTTTCACCGTCCAGAACGATGGTGGCGGGGTTCGTGTTCGGGTTGTAGGTGCCGAGTTGCTCGATGTAACGACCGTCGCGAGGTGCGCGCGAGTCCGCTACGACAATGTGGAAGAATGCGAAATTCTTCTTTCCGAAGCGCTGTAATCTGAGTTTAACAGCCATTGTGAATCTGTTTAAAAGTGAATAACCAATTGCTTCCAGCACGTGAAAGCCTGCAAAGATACAAATATTTTCCCATTCGCGAAAAATTTTGTGAATTCGGGAATATTCTCTATTTTTGCAGTCCCGATTCTCGGGAACAGATGCTTGCGGTAGTGGTGAAATGGTATACACGCTACTTTGAGGGGGT
>CABTXO010000127.1 GCA_902488725.1 uncultured Bacteroidales bacterium | reverse complement strand
GAGCCTCTGCCTGCTGGAAACGTCCGCTACGCGGACCCCTCCCATCTTCGATGGGCCCCTCCCCCTTACGAGCCGAGGGTGGCTACGTTTTCCAACAGGCAGAGGCTGGCTGAAAAAAGCATTACGAATATGGTACGCGTTAAACCGTTTGCGGCGGTACGGCCGCCGAAGAGCCTCGTGGAAGAAGTTGCGGCCCCGCCTTATGACGTGCTGAACTCCGAGGAGGCCAAGCAGATGGCAGGCGAGAAGTCCCTGCTGCACATCACCAAACCGGAAATCGATTTCGACCCGATTCTGGAAGACCACGACCCCGAAGTCTATGACAAGGCCGTCAAGAATTTCCAGGACTGGCAGGCAAAAGGCTGGCTGAAGCAGGACGGGAAGGAGTGCTACTATGTCTATGCGCAGACCATGGAAGGCCGCACGCAGTACGGTCTGGTCCTCTGCGCCCACACCGATGACTATGCTTCCGGCAAGATCAAGAAGCATGAACTCACCCGCAAGGACAAGGAAGACGACCGGATGGTGCACGTCAAGATCCAGAACGCCAACATCGAGCCCGTGTTCTTCGCCTACAAGGACAACGACATCCTGAATGCGATCGTCGCGGCGACCATCCGGCAGGAACCGGAATATTCCTTCACCGACGAGAACAACTTCGGACACAAGTTCTGGGTCATCGACGACGACAAGACCATCGACCGGATCACCCGCATCTTCCGGGACGACGTGGATGCGTTCTATGTCGCCGACGGTCACCACCGCACCGCGGCCGCGGCACGGGTCGGCGCCGAGAAGAAGGCGCAGAACCCGCACCACACCGGGAACGAAGAGTACAACTACTTCATGGCGGTCTGCTTCCCGGAGAGCCAGTTGAAGATTCTGGACTACAACCGCGTGGTCAAGGATCTGAACGGCCTGACAAGCGAGCAGTTCCTGGAGACCCTGCGGAAAGATTTCACCGTGCAGGAAGAAGGCACCGAGATCTACCATCCGGATCACCTCCACAACTTCTCGATGTACCTGGACGGCAAGTGGTATTCCCTGGAAGCCCTTGCAGGACGCTATGACGACCAGGATCCCATCGGGGTGCTCGACGTCACCATCCTATCGAATCTCGTGCTGGACAAAGTACTGGGCATCAAAGATCTCCGTACCGACAAGCGCATCGATTTCGTGGGCGGCATCCGCGGACTCGGGGAACTCAAGCGCAGGGTGGACAGCGGCGAGATGAAGGTCGCCTTCGCCCTCTATCCGGTCTCCATGCGCCAGCTCATCAACATCGCGGACACCGGCAACATCATGCCGCCGAAGACCACTTGGTTCGAGCCCAAGCTCCGTTCCGGCCTCGCCATCCACAAGCTCGGCTAGTTGCGAGATGGTGAAAAGAGTCCTCATCGGTTCGATGAAACTGGCGGATCTGATCGACCAGAATCCCGGATTGCTGAAAATCATCACCCGGTTCGGGTTGTCTTTCGGATTCGGCGAAGCCACCGTCGAAGAAGCATGCAGGAGGGCGCATGTACATCCTGCCACCCTCCTGTTGATTTGCAATGTGTATTCTTCGGACGAATTCACGCCCACCGCGGACGACTTGCGCCGGGCAGACGTCCGGGGCATCGTCGACTATCTGCGGACCTCGCACGACTTCTACCTGCGCACGGCCATCCAGGCCCTTTCGGCATCCATCACGCAGATGCTGGAGCCGTGCGACGAAAGTCGCAAGACGGTCATCCGCCGCTTCTTCGCGGAGTACAAGTCCGAACTGGAGAAGCACTTTGAATATGAAGAGGGCAAGGTCTTCCCCTACGTGGTCGCCCTGATCGACGGGAAGTCGCATCCGGCCTTCTCCATCCGGCAGTTCGAAAAGCACCACAGCAACATCCAGGAGAAACTGGAAGACCTCAAGGACCTCATCATGAAGTACCTGCCGGCGCAATGCGAGACGGAACAGGTGTCCGACGTGCTGTCTTATCTGTATTTTCTGAAAGAGGACCTGTCGCGCCACACGTCCATCGAGGACAATGTGCTGGTGCCGATGGTCGCCGACCTGGAGCGGAACGGTTTCCTGGCCACCGGCAGCATCTTCTCAAAGGCTGTGGAGGACGTGCTCTCGGACCGTGAGAAGGAGATTCTGGTCTGCGTGGCGAAGGGGATGCTGAACAAGGAAATCGCGGACCGCTTCAACCTGTCCATCTACACGGTCATCACCCACCGGAAGAACATCACCCGCAAGACCGGCATCAAGACCGTCGCCGGTCTCACCGTCTACGCCCTCCTCAACGGCCTGGTCGACATCAACTCCATCGCACAATAGCATCTCTGCCATTCTGCGTTCCTGATTCCACGATGTCGGGCATCCTGCGCCGTTTCAACTTTGGCTTGCCGCTTTTGAAACAACATTGTTTCTCGACCTGAACAATGGAAAATCAGTCCCAACAGACGAAACCGAAATTTCTGAAAGGCATCGAGCCGGGAAGCCAGAAGAGGAGGGGAAGCAGGCAGGTCAGAAGAGGAGGGCGAGCCGATAGGCAAGGAAGGAAAAGAGCCAGGCGACGGCGATGGTGTAGGTGCAGATGGCGAGGGCCCAGCTCCACTTGCCGGTCTCGTGCTTGATGGCCACGAAGGTGGCGATGCAGGGAAAGTACAGCAGCACGAAAATCATGTAGGCGATGGCGGACGGGAGGGAGATCTCGTTGGCCAGCGTGGCCTGGAGAGAGGTGCCAGCGGCTTCGGCCCCGGATCCAACTTCGGCCCCGGATCCGGTTTCAGCCCCGATTCCGGGAGCCTCATGAGTACCGCTTCCGGACAATCCGCTTTCCGCCCCAACCGGCTCCTGCAGGTACATCACGCCCAGCGAACTGACTATCAATTCCTTCGCCGCAACACCTGTCAGCAGACTCACATCCATCTTCCAGTCGAAGCCCATCGGCTTCATGACAGGCTCCACCGCCTTGCCGATCTGTCCCAGACAGGACTGCTCGAGTGCGGAAGTCTCCGTCCGCTGGACCGGGCCGGGCGAAGCGGAAACAGGCCGCGGAAAGTAGCCCAGGCCCCAGACGATGACCGAAGCCAGCAGTATGGTCGTCGCCATCTTCTGGAGATACTGCTTCCCCTTCTCCCACGTATGGCGCCAGATTGCCTTTCCGGTCGGTATCCGGTACGGCGGCAGTTCCATCACGAAAGGCAGGTCGTCTTCCTTGATGAACCGACCGAACACGAGAGCGGACAAGATCGCCAGGACTATGCCGAGCAAATAAATTCCCAAGAGAGCCAGACCGGCCCATTTCGCAAAAAAGGCCCCGCACAGCAGCACGAAGAGGGGCAGCCGTCCGGCACAGGACATGAAAGGGATGAGCGCGATCGTGACGAGCCGGGACTTGCGGCTCTCGATGGTCCGGGTCGCCATGATAGCCGGCACGTTGCAGCCGAAGCCCATCACCATCGGGATGAAGGACTTGCCGTGCAGACCGATCTTGTGCATCAGTTTGTCCACGATGAAAGCGGCCCGTGCCATGTAGCCCGTATCTTCCAGCAGGGAAATGAAGAAATACAGAATCAGGATGTTGGGCAGGAAAACCAGCACGCTCCCCACTCCCGCGACAATACCGTCCACGATCAGATCCTTCAGCCAGCCCGCCTTCATGAAGGTACCGACAAAATCACCCAGACGGGCGACCAGCCATTCGATTCCGTCCATCGGATACCGTCCCAGCGCGAAGGTCGTCTCGAAGACCAGGAACAGCAGCAGGATGAAAATCGGAAAAGCCAGCCACTTGTTCGTGACCACGGCATCGATGCGGTCGGTCAGGGTTTCCCGGGGATGCGCCCCGGACCGCGGGCGGTAGGTCTCGGCCAAGGCACCTTGCACGAAGGCATACTTGGCGTCCACGATGGCCGACTCCAGGGAAGTGTGCAGCAGCGCCTCGATTCTGTCAGCCTCTTCCGCCCGGACCCGTAACACTTCTTCCCGGTTCGGAAGCGCTCCGACGACGCTGCGGAGATCGGCATCGTCCTCCAGAATCTTGATCGCAAGATAGCGCGTGGAATATTTCGCCTTGACATCTTTGTCCTCCCAGAGCAACTCCTGCACCCGCCGGATGCTCCGCTCCAATTCGGAACCGTGGTTGACGTGAATATGCCGGGCCAGCGTCTTGTCGTGCCGCTCGTACACCCGGATCACCGTGTCGAAGAGCCGGGAGAGGCCTTCCCCTGTGCGGCCGACCGTCGGGCAGACGGGCATGCCGAGCAGACGGCCCAACTGCCCGGTGTCGAGCCGGTCGCCGCGCGCCTGCAGTTCGTCGAACATGTTCAGGGCCATCACCGTCAGGAGATTCATGTCGATCAGCTGGGCGGTCAGGTACAGGTTCCGCTCCAGATTGGAGGCATCCACCACATTCACAATCACGTCCGGCGGCGTTTCGACCAGGTTCTTCCGCACATAGAGTTCCTCCGGGGAATAGGCGGACAGGGAATAGGTCCCCGGCAGGTCCACCAGCACGATCCGGTACTTTCCGTGCTGAAAACTGCCCTCCATTGCATCCACCGTCACCCCGCTGTAGTTGCCCACATGCTCATGGCTGCCGCTCGCAAGATTGAACAAGGAGGTTTTGCCACAGTTCGGATTGCCGACGAGGGCGACCCGGATTTCGTAGTGCCGGTCGGCGGCGATGTGCTCCATCGCCCGGTCGAGATATTCCGCATCCTCCCGGAGGTCGGGGTAGAGAGTCTTGAAATCGTCGTGGAGGGGTATCTGGACCCGGGCTTCGGCCTCGCTGACCACTTCGATGAGGGAGGCTTCCTCCCGGCGGAGGGAGACCCGATAGCCCAGGATTTCGTATTCAATGGGATCTTTCAGCGGAGCGTTCAGGACCACACGGACCGTCTTCCCGGGAAGGAAGCCCATCTCGATGAGCCGCTTCCGGAAACCGCCGTGCCCCGCAACCCGTGCGATCACGGCCTTCTGTCCCGTTTCCAGTTCGGAAAGTACCATCCCGCCTCTGAATATTGTGACAAAGATACAGTTGCTCCCCGACTTCCGCAATCGTCATTAATTGGTATTTTTCAGTTATATTTGTGAAAATACCCGAGGATTATGAAAATTTACGGAAGCGAACTCTGTCCCTGGTGCCTGGACTGCAAAGAACATTTTGACAAATACGGCATCCCTTACACGTTCGTGGACATCAACGCCAGCATGCGCAACCTCGCCATCTTCCTGAAGATGCGCGACACCGATCCGGTCTTCGACCACTCCAAGGCCGTGCACGACATCGGCATCCCCGCCCTGGTCGATGACAACCGGAACGTCATCCTGAACTGGGAGGACTGGCTCCGCAGCCAGGGCTTTCAGGTCAACTATCGGCACGTGCACCCCGAAGGGGCGTGCAGCGTGGACGGCAAGGGCTGCTGACACGGAATAAAACACTGCTGTTTCAGAGGCATTTGCGAAACGGCACGTTCACCGACGGCCGATGCTGCAAGGGGCCCTGCCTGCAATTCGGAATGATTACGGGAGAAAGGATTCTTCCGGCAGGAACATGGGATCCCAGGCCGGAAGGAGGATCGGCTTCTGCTTCAGCATGTTCAGCACATCCTGGGGGACGTACTTCTTCTCCACGACCAGACGGAACATGTACTCGTTGAACCACTCGTCGGTCATGATGAGGTTGCCTTTCCAGCCGGAATCAGCCCCCCAGCTGTTCTCGACCATCCATTTCTGCGGCTTGCCATCCCCCAGGCACCCCGCGAGGACGGGGATCGCCTGGGAGGAGCAGCG
>CABTXO010000126.1 GCA_902488725.1 uncultured Bacteroidales bacterium | reverse complement strand
TCATCATGGACTACCGTCTCGTCTACTGCCTGCGCAACGGCCTGCCGCTGGACATGGACGTGTACGACCTGGCAGAATGGTGCTGCGTGGGCCCGCTCGGCGCCCTTTCGATCGAGAACGGCAACCGTCCGGTCGAAGTGCCCGACTTCACCCGTGGCGCCTGGAACCAGGTTCCGGGATTCTCCTACGCCTTCGCGAAATAAGCAGCCTTCGCAAAGACAAGCCAACACGCCGAATCGAATTGACCCCCGAAAGTCTTTTGTCTGACTTTCGGGGGTCGGTTTCATTCGCGGAAGGCTCCACTTTTGTGAGGAAGTGAAAAATATTACCAATTATTTGGTATTTCCTCCACCGTTTTGGATATCTACCTTTGCAAGTTAAAAATGAAAGTACTCCCGGATATATTCAGACACATTGTGCCGGCCATCCCGCTTTTCCTCTTGGGACTGCCGCTCTCTGCACAGAATTCCGCTTCCGGAAAAATTGTGGATGACAAAACGGGGGAACCGGTGGCAGGGGCCGTCGTCCGATTGCCCGGAACGAGAATCTGGACGGTTTCGGACACGCTGGGAATCTTCTCTTTGCGGATGACGGTACAGTCTGCCCCAGCGGAGGTGGAGATCTCTTCGTTGGGTTATCGCACCTTGAAGGCTCGATTTTTGCCGAACGCCACGTATCGGCTGCATTTCCATAGCTATTCAATCGATGAAGTGGTCGTGACTGCCACGGAGGGGCGCGGACTGACGAGTACGTCCCGTATCGGACAGGATGCCATCGCACACATCCAGCCCTCCAGTTTCGCCGACCTGCTGGAACTTCTTCCCGGAGGGCGGGCCGTCGATCCCTTTTTCGGTGCGCCGCAGACAATCAATCTCCGGAGCGCCGGGGGTTATTCGTCCACTTCCGCGCTCGGAACAAAGTTCATGGTGGACGGAGCCCCCCAGGAAAATGACGCCAATCTCCAGTCGACGCCTGCGTTCAGCCTTCTGGGGGCAAGCTATGTCAACCGCGGAACCGACATGCGGACACTGGCCACCGAAGACATCGAATCCGTTGAAATCGTCCGCGGAATCCCGTCGGTGGAATACGGAGAATTGACGAGCGGACTGGTGAACATCAAGCGGCGAAAGGGCGGAAACGACCTCCACGCCCGCTTCAAGGGCGACATGAGCAGCAAGCTGTTCTATGTCGGCAAGGGATTCGAATGGGGCGGAAAGGAAAAGGTCACGTTGAATGCGAGCCTGAATTATCTGGATGCGCGCAATGATCCGCGGGATGTCCGTCAAGGTTACAAACGGCTTACCGGAAGTTGCAGAGTCGGAAAAATCCGGGAAGGCACCCGGTACAGGTGTGAATGGAATGGTGCGGTGGACTACACGGGTTCCTTCGACGATGAAAAGTCGGATAAAGATCTCGATTTCGGAAGCAAAGGACCTATCGAAACCTACAGGTCCTCCTACAACCGGTTCGCGGCTTCTGCAGATTTCTCCGCTTCCGCAAAAGAAAAGAAGGCCTTTCTCCGTTCTTTGTCCCTGCATGCATCGGCCTCTTGTGCAGACGACTTGATCGACCGGTGGAAATATTTCGCCATGTCCGTTCCCACCCCGGTTTCCGCCTCGCTCGTCCCGGGAGTGAGCGACGCCCTGATCATTCCGTCTTCCTACGAGACGACCCTGCTGGTGGAAGGCAGGCCTTTCTATGCCAATGTCCGCTCGAAAGCGTCCTTTGCGAGAAAGACTGCGGGTTTTGTACACCGTTTTTGTGCCGGAACCGAATGGAACATGGAAAAGAATTATGGCAGAGGGGTGATCTTCGATGTTACGCGCCCCTTTACCCTTGACATGAATGTCCGGCCGAGAGCCCACAATGTCCTGCCCGCCCGGCACAAGCTTTCCGCCTATGCTGAATATGACTTGTGCTGGACTTGGAACGGATTCAGATTGGAAAGCATGGCCGGGGCGCGTATCTCGGCGATGGCCAACATGGGCAAGGAATATGATCTATGCCGGAAGCCGCATGTCGATCCGCGCCTGAATCTGCGGGTGGACTTTCCTGCCGCCATCCTCGGCGGGCGCAAACTGGAGTCGGCCGTCTTCGGCGGGGCGGGCATGCACACGAAAGTCCCCACAATGGGGCAGCTGTTCCCCATGCCTTACTATGGCGATGTCGAACAGTTGAACTATTGGCCGGTGGAAGAAAATCTGCGAAGAGTCAACCTGCTGGTGTACAAAACAGACCCGACCAATTTTCATCTACTACCGGCCCATAATTTCAAATGGGAGATCGGGATGGACTGCGCATGGAACGGATTCAACCTGTCGGTTGACTATTTTCTGGAAGACATGCGGTCCGGCTTCCGGTCGAGTTCGGACTATCGGAGGGTGATTGCCAAAGACTATGACGAGAAAGCCATTGACAAATCCACTCTTTCAGCTCCCCCCTCTCTGGAAGGTCTTCCTTTTCGGCATGACACGAGCCTGGTCAGCTACTCTTTCATCACGAACGGAAGCCGGAATGCCAAGGAAGGTGTGGAATTCACGCTGTCCTCCGCCAGAATCAAGCCCCTACGGACAAAAGTCACAATCAGCGGAGCCTGGTTCCGCACCCGGTACACAAACAGCGAACCGGAGTATTACAGGCCTGCGGTCATTCTGCACGGAAAACTCTTCCCTTACGTGGGGCGCTATGACATGACGGAAGGAACCTTGTATGAGTATTTCAACACGAACTTTTTGTTTGACACGCAGCTGCCCCGGCACGGGTTGATCTTCTCCACCTCTTTCCAGTGTCTTTGGTTCACGACCAAAGGTGCTTTGTCCAGAAATCCCTGGCCTGCCTCCTACATAGACAAGAATCTCGTGTCCCGTCCTTTTACGGAGAAAGACAAGGCAAACGGTGTTCTGAGCCATCTGGAACGGGATTTTCCGCAAGCATTCTACGAGAAAGAAACCGTTCCTTTCAGCCTGAACGTGAATTTGAAGATCATGAAGAAACTCTACCGCGACAAAATCTTCTGCTCTCTTTTCGTGAACAAACTGCTCGGCGTAAACCGGAGTTATTGGCGCCATGGCGTCATGGTCCGGCGAAAAATGAAACCCTATTTCGGAATGGAAATAACATTCAAGCTATGACAGGAATCCGGAGATTTTTTCCCTTGTTTTGGATGGTTCTTTTTGCTGCAGGCTGCGAGACCGGCAATGACCGGAACATCTATTGCGATTTGTCGCTGGAGGCGAGGCTGCCCGATGGCCGTAACATGGTCACGATGCGGGTCAAGGAAGAGTTGAAAGGCAGCTTCATGCTGAACCTGAACACCTCCCACGACTATGACTTTCCGCTGTTCGTGAACGGAAGAGGGCGCATGACCGTCCAGAAGGGCGTCTACATGATTTCGTTCGATGCCGAAGCGACCTTCGAGGACGGAACCGTGAAGACGGTGCGGTGTTCGCAGCACAATGCACCGGACAAGGCGGTCAACCTTGTCGGAGATACGGAATCCCTTGTGCTTGATTTGTACGGAATAGACTGATCATGAAGAGATTCAAGGAATATCCCCGCCCGCTTCTTGCCGCCTTATGCATCTGCCTGTTCTCCGGATTCTTGCATGGACAGGGCAGGGACTCCTCGGAAATCAACCGGCGTACGGAGATGGTGCTGCTCAACGAGTTGTTCGGCTTTGAGGCACATCCTCTGGAACTCTCGGCGGGCGCATTCATGTATTCCCGAAATCCTTCCCATTCCTATGTCCGTGCGGTCTTTGATTATAGAAAGGAAGAGTCCCCCATGTTCTGGGAAGAAGGAAAGGGCCGCATCGGCGGACGGCTTGAAAGCGCTTCCCTACTCCGTATGAAGAACGGTTCGGCGCTGAAAGGCGGCGTGGCATATTCAAAGGGGATGAAAAAGCAGGTACGCTGGAATTCCACCTCCGACTTCATGCTGCTTTACCCTTATGTCCTCGCGGATTCTCTGGGGGGGGACCTGCAATACGAGACATATTCGTTCCATGGAAATTACGCACGCTCTTCCGGGAAATTGCACACCGCCGTTTCCGGGAGTTACAGGGCGTCGCATGAGTACCGCAAGGTCGATCCGAGGCCGCGCAACATCGTTTCTGATTTTTCGGGAACGTTGACCCTGGGGTATCTGACCGACCGGCAACTGTTTTCTCTCAACGCATCGTACAGGATCTATAACCAGAGCCAGCACGTCAAATTCTACAACGAGCATGGGGCAAATGCAATCGAATGGCATTTGACGGGACTCGGGAACCATCTTCCCCGCTTTGCCGGCACAAGCAGCTTCGTGGAAACGGGCTATCGGGGTCAAGGAGGCCGGGTAGCAGCGGTCATGCAGTCCCGGCCTTTCGACGGGTTCAATGCCGGCCTTTCCTATGGTTTGTTCCAAGTCACGAGACATCTGGTCGCGCAGAACGAGGCACCGATCACGAAGCTCTCCGTGCAGGAGGTTCTGTCTTTCGTGTCCTGCCGCAGGTCGTTTTCGGACATTGCTTTCGGCGCATCCCTGACTGGAGCATACGAATTGCGTCAAGGTACGGAGAACATAATCGACAACGGCGCATCGGGTTCTTTTCACAAACTGGCTGCTTTTACGATGTACAGGAGCCGTGTCTTCAAAGGAGCCCTTTCGGCGGTGCTGTCGTGGAAAACGGCTGCAGGTGTATGGTCTCTGCAGTCAGGCATCGGTCTGCACACCTCTCGTTCGGACCACTTGTTCCCGAGGCAGGAAATGCGGGTAGACAAACTGACTTTCGGTGCCGATGCCGGCTGGTGGAAAAGTTCCGGCCGCTGGCTTCTGGCTTTTTCTGCCGGGGCCGGCCGGGGAAGGACTTTCCGGAAAAAGTTCGAGCTCACGCGCAGCAAAGAGATTGAAGCCTGCATCACAGACCATTATGAAAGCCTGTATAAGAAATTATCCGACAGCCGTTTCTCGGGACGCATCTCCTTCCGCCTGCAGCGGGAATTGAAAACCGGGACCGCCTTGTTCATGCGCGCCGCCCGGGAACGGGATTTCTTTGGCAGGAAGGACCGGTCCGACGGTGTATACGCAGCGGTCGGCCTGCTGTTTTGAAACGAATGAAAATCATTTTTAAACATCACATGAAAACCACTCAAAAACAACTGTTCTTCTGCGTACTTCTGATGAGTGCGCTGGCGGCTTGCAATCCAGAAGAAAAGAGCTGGATGAAAGCAACTCCCGAGGCCCTGGAATTCGATTCTCACGGCGGAGAAAAACCGCTCCGTCTGGAATCCGGCGGAGCGTGGGCAGCGGAAACCGACGGCCAGACCTGGTTCTCCGTATTTCCCGCCTCCGGAAGCGGGGACATGACTGTCACGATAAAGGTCGATCCGAACATCAAAAGTACGCATCGGAGTGCCTCTCTTTCATTTGTCTGCGAAGGAAAAAGAGCGACGGTAGCGATTGCGCAGAAATCTCCGGTCCCCCCGGACAATACGGAAGAAAAACAAGTCTCGTGTTCATCCGACGGCGGAGAAATCCGCGTGGAAGTTCCGCAGGGTTTTGAATACGATGCGATCATCCCCTCGGAAGCAACTTGGGTTTCCATCCGTGCCAAGGACGACGGCAACCTTTCTCTGAATGTCTCCGAGAACTCTTCGCGCGGTCCGAGAAATGCGCGGATTGAAGTGAAGACAACGGACGGAAAGTTATTAAAAATCATTGAGTTCCGTCAATACGGGACTGCTCCGGCAAAGGGAGAGCTCCTGATAGAGGAGATCTTCTTCATCGGGAACGAAATCCCCGTTCGTGCAAAACCG
>CABTXO010000125.1 GCA_902488725.1 uncultured Bacteroidales bacterium | reverse complement strand
GGCAAGTGCGGCCGCAGCTACTTCGACTACGAAGGGGGGGGCATCGAATGCCAGCACTGCCCGGGCTCTCCGAAAAAGCCCGACTATCCGACCCCCGGTCTCCGGCCCGGCGAGACCTACGAAGAAGCCATCCTCTGGGCCTTCTCCGTCCGGTAGTCCGCCGCCGCACAAGGGTGGCACCAAAGTACCACCCTTGATTTTAAAAATAACTGAATATAAGATAGTTACGATGCAACAATATCTCAATCTCCTGCAGCACATCATGGAGGACGGGGTGGACCGGCACGACCGGACGGGCGTGGGCACCCGCAGCGTCTTCGGGTACCAGATGCGGTTCGACCTTTCGAAGGGCTTTCCGCTTCTGACCACCAAGAAGGTCTTTCTCCGGGGCATCATCTACGAACTGCTGTGGTTCCTGAAAGGGGACACGAACAACACCTGGCTGAAGGACCGGGGTGTCCACATCTGGGACGAGTGGGGTGATGCCGACGGCAATCTCGGGCCGATCTATGGTCACCAGTGGCGGCACTGGGACACGGCCGACGGGGGTTTCGTGGACCAGATTTCCGAGGCGGTCGAGCTGATCAAGCATCATCCCGATTCCCGCCGGATCCTGGTGAACGCCTGGAATGTCGGGGAAATTCACAAGATGGCCCTGCCGCCCTGCCACTGCCTTTTCCAGTTCTATGTGGCGGACGGCAAGCTCAGCTGCCAGCTCTACCAGCGCAGTGCGGACACCTTCCTCGGCGTCCCCTTCAACATCGCTTCCTACGCCCTGCTGACGCAGATGATGGCCCAAGTCTGCGGGCTGGAACCCGGGGAATATATTCATACGACCGGCGACACGCACCTCTACCGCAACCACTTCGACCAGGTCCGGGAGCAGCTCTCCCGCACCCCCCGGCCGCTTCCCGCGATGCGGCTGAACCCGGAGGTGAAGGACCTTTTCGCCTTCACCTACGAGGACTTCACCCTCGAAGGCTACGACCCCTGGCCCGCCATCAAGGCCACCGTCGCCGTGTAACCTGTCCTCTAGAACGAAACAACCAACACCCAGCATCATGAACAAATGCATCATCGTGGCGATTGCGGACAACCGTGCCATCGGAAGGGACAACGCCCTGCTGTGGCACATCGCCGAAGACATGAAATATTTCCGCCGGAACACGACCGGCTGCCCGGTGGTCATGGGCTATATGACCTTCCGTTCGATCGGGGGGAAACCCCTTCCCAAGCGGGACAACGTGGTGATTTCGCTCTTCCCCTGGCCGGACAGGCCGGAGGGCATCAGCGTGGTCGGCAGCCTGGAGGAAGCCTATTCCTTGATTGCGGAGCGGCATCCGGAAGGCGGCAACGTGTTCGTGATGGGCGGCGGCGAGACCTATCGCCAGGCCCTGCCGACGGCGGACAAGCTCTACATCACCCATGTCCACACGGCCATCGAAGACGCCGACACCTTCTTCCCCGTCATCGACCCCGCCATCTGGGAGGTCGAATCCACAACGGAAGTAGCCACAGACCCGGAAACGGGCTATGGCTACGAATTCACGATTTATACACGCAGATAGCCTACTGCCGCCAGGCGGGGAGCTGATCGGGCCGGAAGTTCTCGACGAAGGCGGCGTGCTTGGCGACTTCGCTCTCGGCGAGGGCAGCGTAGACGTGTGCGGAGTCCGCGAAGAGTTCGGGGGCTGCGGAGGCATCGCGGACGAGCAGGCAGGACATGACGGTGACGGCGGCGATGTCGTAGAGGTGACGGGACATCAGGTCCAGGTATTCCTGGGCAGTGACAGGGGCGGGGGCGGCTGCGCTCAGCGTGTCGGCCTGTTCCTTCACGTGCGCCACGACGGCATCCAGCCGGCCGGTCATCTTCACGACCCGGTCCATCAGGGGCTGCAGCGCCTCTGAGACGGGTTCCTCCTGCATTTCCCGCAGGATGTTGGAATAGGTCCCGTTGGTCACGTAGCGGATGGCCGCCACGACCTGCAGCTGGGTGGTTCCCTCGTAGATGGAGGTGATGCGGGCGTCGCGGTAGAGCCGCTGGCAGGCATATTCCAGCATGAAGCCGGAGCCCCCGTGCACCTGGATGCAGTCGTAGGTGTTCTGGTTGGCATATTCCGAATTCATCCCCTTCGAAAGCGGAGTGAAGGCATCCGCGAGCCGGGAATATTGCTTCGCTTCCTTCCGCTCCTCGGGTGTCAGCGGGCGGGTCATGGCGATGGCGTCCAGCGCCTTGTAGATGTCCACGTAGCGGGAGGTCTGGTAGAGCAGGGCGCGGCCGGCGTCGATCTTCGCCTTGATGGTGGCGAGCATGTCGTACACCGGAGGCATGTCGATGATGGCCTTGCCGAACTGCTTGCGGTCCTTGGCGTAGGCCAGGGCTTCCGTGTAGGCCTTCTGGCTGATGCCGACGCTCTGTGCGCCGATGCCCAGCCGGGCTCCGTTCATGAGCGACATCACGTATTTGATGAGGCCGAGGCGGCGCTCGCCGCAGAGTTCGCACCTGGCGTTTTTGAACACCAGTTCGCAGGTCGGGGAGCCGTGGATGCCCATCTTGCATTCAATGCGGCGCACGTCCACGCCGCCGTCCCGCTTGTCGTAGATGAACATGGACAGGCCGCGGCCGTCGGTGGTCCCTTCTTCCGAACGGGCCAGCACCAGGTGGATGTCCGCGTCGCCGTTGGTGATGAACCGCTTCACGCCGTTGAGGCGCCAGCAGCCCGCCGCCTCGTCATAGGTGGCCTTCAGCTGCACGCGCTGCAGGTCGGAACCGGCATCCGGCTCGGTGAGGTCCATGGACATGGTCTCGCCGGCGCAGACGCGCGGGATGAACTTCTCGCGCTGTTCGTCGTTGCCGAATGCGTAGAGCGTCTCGATGCAGTCCTGCAGGGACCAGATGTTGTCGAAGGAGGCGTCGGCCGTCGAGACGATTTCCGAAGCCAGGGTGTACGGGGTGACCGGCATGTTGAGGCCGCCGAACCGGCGGGGCATCGTGACCCCGTTGAGGCCGGCTTTGATCATTGCGTCCAGGTTGATCCGGGTGCCTTTCGCGTAGGTCACCCGTCCCCCTTCGCAGTGCGCGCCTTCCGCATCCACATCCTCGGCGTTGGGCTCGATCACGTCCGCCGCGATCTGGCCGACGATTTCCAGCACCTTGTCGTAGGAATCGATGGCGTCCTCGTAGTTCCGGGGCGCGAAATCATAGAGATCCTTCTCGGCGTAGCCTTGCTCCTTGAGGAAGCAGATGCGCTTCATCAAGGGGTTCTGGAGTTGGAACCGGAGTTCCGGATGGTCTGTGTATAAGTTTGCCATGTCTCTTTCCTATTTGCTGTGAGCCTTGTAGTATTTGATCATCTTCGGGACGACCTCTTCGACCTTCCCGATCACGACATAGTCCGCAACCGCGTTGATGGGAGCGTCCGGGTCCGTGTTGATGGAGATGATGATCTTGCTTTCCTGCATGCCCGCCAGATGCTGGATCTGGCCGCTGATGCCGCAGGCGATATAGAGTTTCGGACGGACGGTCACGCCGGTCTGGCCGACCTGGCGGTCGTGGTCCGCGAATCCGGCGTCCACGGCGGCGCGGCTGGCCCCGACTTCCGCATGCAGTTCATGCGCAAGTTCGAACAGCAGGTCGAAGCCCTCGCGGCTGCCCATCCCGTACCCGCCGGCCACCACGATGGGCGCGCCCTTGAGGTTGTGCCGGGCTTTCTGAATATGCCGGTCGATGACCTTGACGACATATTCGGCATCGGGGACATAGTCGGCGACCGTGTGTTTCACGACGGTTCCCGCATAATTCGGGTCGCGGATTTCCTTCTTCATGACCCCTTCGCGCACCGTCGCCATCTGCGGGCGATGCTCGGGATTCACGATGGTGGCGATGATGTTGCCGCCGAAGGCGGGACGGATCTGGTACAGGAGATCCTTGTACTCCGTGCCGGTCCGTGCATCCGTGTGGTCCCCGATCTCCAGGGAGGTGCAGTCCGCGGTGAGACCGCTCTTGAGGGCGGAGGAGACCCGCGGGCCGAGGTCGCGGCCGATCACGGTCGCGCCCATCAGGCAGATCTGCGGCTTCTCTTCCTTGAAGAGGCGCACCAGCACCGAAGCATGCGGCTGGGTGGTGTAGGGAGCGAGTTTCGGGGCGTCGAACACGTGCAGCACGTCCACCCCGTAGGGCAGCACCTGCTGCGCAATCCCGTCCAGCCCGTGGCCGATGGCCACGGCTTCCAGTTTGCAGCCCAGCCGGTCGGCCAGTTTGCGGCCCTTGGTCAGCAGTTCGAGGCTGACGTCGGCCACGGTCCGGCCTTCGATTTCAAGATATACGAAGATGTTGTTCATTTTCCTATCCGATGGTATGGTTCGACAAAAGTTCCACGACAAGGCCTTCCACATCGCTGTCGCAGCCGGTCAGGGTCTTGCTTTCCTTCGCCTGGAAGGAAATGTTCATCACGGCCTTGACCTTGGTGGGGGAACCGCTCAGGCCGCACTGCTCCAGGTCGGCGTTCACGTCGGCCGTGCTCCACTCCGTGAGGTTGAGGTAGGGGCGGCTCTCGTACAGGTCCGCATC
Source organism: uncultured Bacteroidales bacterium (assembly GCA_902488725.1). Classification (GTDB taxonomy): domain Bacteria; phylum Bacteroidota; class Bacteroidia; order Bacteroidales; family UBA932; genus Cryptobacteroides. The sequence continues at coordinate 1,250 of CABTXO010000125.1, read as the reverse complement.
GGGCAGCGCGGCACCGTTTTGGGTGAGGGCGGCCTTCTCCTGGGCACCCAGGGCCCGTTTGTACTGCATGACCCGTTTGGCATTGCGCGGACGGCAGGGGGCTGCGCTTCCGTTCACGGTCACCACCACGGGAAGCGGCGCTTCGACCGTCTCGACCCCCCCGTCGATGTGGCGGAGGATGGTGATTTTGCGGGTCTGCTCATCCAGGTGGAGGATTTCCTCCGCATACGTGACCTGGGGCAGCCCCAGCTTTTCCGCGACCTGGGGGCCGACCTGGGCCGTGTCCCCGTCGATGGCTTGGCGGCCGCCGAGGATGATGTCATATTCCCCGATCTTGCGGATCGCCGTGGCGAGAGCATAGGAGGTTGCAAGGGTGTCGGCACCGGCGAAGGCACGGTCCGTCAGCAGATAGCCCCGGTCAACGCCCCGGTACAGCCCCTCCCGGAGGATTTCCGCCGCACGGCCGGGGCCCATCGTCAGCAGGGTCACGGTCGAACCGGGGAAGGCATCCTTCAGTCTCAGGGCCTGCTCCAGTGCATTCAGGTCTTCGGGATTGAATATGGCGGGGAGGGCGGCACGGTTGACCGTTCCGTCTTCCTTCATGGCGTCTTTCCCGACATTTCGGGTGTCGGGAACTTGTTTCGCCATTACAACGATTTTCAAACTCATGATGTCCGGATTAGAAAAATTCGAAGCCAAAGGTAGCCAATTTTTCGGGAAAAGGATTTGGTCCCCCCATTTCTGTGGCGAAACGGGGGTTCGTGTGGCGTATCGGGCAAAGAAATCCCGAATTTTGGTGTAAAAATGGAAATTTTGCTTATCTTTACCCTAAATAGGCCGGGACGGTCTGCATACACAAGAATAACACAAGTTCAGACACCATAAAAAACAACAAAAATAGTACGCGTTATGTTCAGAAAAAGGATTTTAATCCCGTCGGGGATCCTGGCGGCGCTGCTGATCTGCACCAACTTTCTGACAGGGTGCGGCGGCAACCGAGGCGACGGCCCGGTTTTGCCGACCGACGGTCAGCTCGAGCTGACGACATTCCACCCGAACTACGGGAAGTATCTGGAGAAAGTCATCCTGCAGGGAAAGGGCTTCAAGGATCCGTCCCGGATGCGGGTCTACTTCAACCACGCCAAAGCCGCCGTCATCGGCGTCAGCAACGACGGTCGGGAACTCTACGTGACAGCCCCCCGGCTTCCGGGCGACACCTGCATCATCTCCGTGACCGACGGCGAATCCCG
>CABTXO010000124.1 GCA_902488725.1 uncultured Bacteroidales bacterium | reverse complement strand
TCGGCGACCGCATCTTGAATTTCTACGACTTCGATCCGAGCTTCCTGAAGGGCCGTTCCAACACGGTCTGGAATTCGGTCTTCGCCTACGCGGGCGTCGAAGGACAGCTCCGCGATTATATTCATTGGAACGCACTGGGCGACTACACCTTCCTCGGAAGCGAGCTGAACGACCTGTCCCTGCAGGCCAACGCACGCTTCAGCCTGCATCCTTTCCGGCGCGACCGGAAGAGCCCGGTCACCCTGGACCTGCATTTCGAGACATCCCTGGACGAGCCGGACTACTACCACCAGCACTTCTTCTCGAACCATTACCGGTGGGAGCAGGACCTGGACAAGACGTCCACGACCCGGCTGCAGGGTGAACTGACGATTCCCCGCTGGAACATCGGCCTGTCCGCGGGCTATGCCCTGCTGGACAAGAACATCTACTTCGACTCGACCGGCGTCGTCCGGCAGAACAATGCGCCGATGAGCGTGCTGTCCGCCTCCCTGACCAAGAATTTCAATCTGTTCAACCTGCTGCACCTGGACCACAGGCTGCTGTTCCAGCTGTCTTCCGATCCCTATGTCATCCCGGTGCCGGAACTGGCCGTGAACGCCCGCTACTACCTGCAGTTCAATGTGAAGCGGAGCATCCTGCAGATGCAGGTCGGGGCGAACGCCTGGTACAACACCGCCTACTTCCTGCCGGGCTGGAATCCCGCCGTGGGAGCCTTCTACAACCAGCGGCAGGAGAAGTACACCTGCGGACCGGTGTTTGACGTGTTCTTGAACATGCAGTGGAAACGGGCTTGCATCTTCGTGAAACTCGAAAATGCGGGCCAGGGCTGGCCGATGACGAAGTATGACTATTTCTCCGCTCACGGATTCATCCGGACGCAGCGTGCGCTCAAATTCGGCATCTGGTGGCCGTTCTACAAGCAGCCGACCCGGAACAAACAGGTCAGCGCCGGCGGCGGGCTGTCCGGCGGCAGCGGCGGAGGTGGCGGCGGCTTCGGCGGAGGGCTCGGAGGAGCCATCCGCAGCGGGCTCGGAGGAGCCATCGGCGAGAACAGGAACAGCATGGGCGGAAACTTTTGACAAATGCTGAACCCATGGGAAAACGTCGCACCGTACAATATTTCATCCCGGTTTCGATCCTGCTGATGATCTTCGCCCTTCCGTTCCTCGTGAAGCGGATGGGACTGTATGAAGGAGAACACGCCTTCCGGAAAGACACCCTCCTGTGTGCCATTTCCCTGGGGAACTTCGACCAGCTTTCCAAAGGTTACCTGACTGGCTACAACTACGAACTGCTCCGGCATTTCGCGGAAAGCGAGGGTGCGAAAGCGGAAATCGACATCGTCCAGCAGGGCCTCCCTCTGCTGGATTCCCTTCGCAGCGAATCGTTGGACATCCTCGCCGTGCCCAAGGGAGCTTTCCGCCCGCTGAACGGGTTGACCGAATCAACGACGTTGGACAGTTCGATGGTCTGGATCGTGAAAACGGGACAGGGACGCGCCCGGGATGTCGACAAATGGATACAGGAATTCCGTCGTTCAGAAAATTACATTCCGACACGGGACCGTTTTTTCAACGGCTACAACCCCTACCGGAAGCGCCGGGACCGCACGGGGATCATCAGCCCCTACGACGGCCTGCTGCAGGCCTATTCAAAGGTCATGGAATGGGACTGGAAGCTGTTCGCGGCTTTGATCTGGCAGGAATCCAAATTCTGCATACAGGCCCGCTCGGGTCGGGGTGCCCTGGGACTGTTGCAGATGATGCCGCACACGGCCGGACGCTACGATGTGGAAAACCGGATCGATCCCGAGCAGAGCATCCGCGCCGGCGCGGAGTACATCGCACTGCTGAAGCGGATGTTCCGGAACTATGCGGCGGATGAGCAGGAACTGACCAAATTCACCCTGGCCGCCTACAATTCCGGAGAGGGACGGATTCTGGACTGCATCCGGCAGGCGGACTCGCTGGGCCGGGGGCACGCTGTCTGGGATTCGGTCCGCACGGTGCCATGCATGAGCGCCGAGACGGATGGTTTCGTGGATGCCGTGCTGCAGCAATATGGCAAATTCAAGACTTACTGAGCCCGCACCGTCTGTGCGGGATCTACCCGGGCAATGAAGAGACAGGGGATCAGCAGAAGCAGCATGATCACCAGGTAGGCTGCGGCATCCGCCGCGAGCACCGCGGGCAGGTTCAGCCGAACCGGGACGAAGGACACGAAGTAGTTCCGGGGATTCAATTTCAGAACATGGGTCGCTCCCTGCAGGGCGCAGAATGCAAGTGCGATGCCGTTCCCGAGCGCCATGCCCTTCAACACGATGCCCGAAGACACCCGCAGGAAAACCTTCGCGATGGACCGGTCCGTCATGCCGACCGACTTGAGGGTCCCGATCGTGGAAATGTTCCGGAACAACAGGATCAGCAGTCCTGAAATCATGTTGAAACCGGCTACGATGGTCATCAGGACCAAAATGAAGAGCACGTTGAAGTCGATCAGGTTCAGCCAGTCGAAGATCTGGGGATACCGGTCCTGGACCGAGGTCGCCACCAGGGAATCGTCCGCTTCCCCGATCCGGTTCAGCGCAATCTCGCCGATCTGAGCCGTCAGGGCACGCATGCCGGACGGATTCCGGCAGGCCGGACGGAGGGCCACCTCCAGGGCGGAGACTTCCCCTCCGCTCCAACCGTTCAGCCGCTGCAGGTCCCGCAGATCCGCCAGCACGATCAGTTTGTCCGTTCCGTCCATCACGGCTTCATATTCCCGGACGACCGTAAAATTGCGCACCTGGACCCGCTCGCCGACAAAATAGGTCAGCAACTTGTCCCCGACTCCGATGCCCAGCAGCTCGGAAAGGGCTTTTGGAACAGCCACGCCCAACCGCACCGTGTCCGCGGGATCCTTCCGGGAAGAATCCTTCGGAACGCCCTTGAACAGGACGCCGTGGATGTTTTCCCCGCGCTTGATGATGCCGGCACGGTAGACCGCCGGCGTGATGCGCTCGACCCCGGACAGGGAATCGAGGGCACCGATGAAACTCGGTGCGGCCGAAATCGGGGCGGAGGCACTGATGTAGTTCATGTCGACGGGCAGGAGCTGCACGTCGCCCGACAACGCAGAAATGCCGTCCCGGATTTCATTCCGGAAACCGGAAGAAACCGAGACGGCAACGATCATGACAAGGAAAGAAATCGCAATGGAGATCATCGGGATCTTTCCTCCGAACGGAAGACGTCGGGCTATGAAACGGGACGCTTCCATGCACGACTACCAGATTTGGACGCGCTGGGATTCCGGCCGCCACATCGGGTCTCCTTCGTGGATGCCGAAAGCGTCGAAGAAGCTCTGGAAATTCTTGACGGACACATTGACCCGGTTCACGGCCAGGGAGTGCACGTCGAGTTTCGTCAGGCGTGCCTTTTCCTCGTCCGTGATGTTCTGCGCCCAGACGGCGCCATAGGACAGGTAGAAGCGCTGCTCGGGAGTGAAGCCGTCGATCAGGCCCACGTTCTTGCCGGCGATGGCATTCTGCATGGCGGTGAAGGCAATGCTCAGTCCGCCGTGGTCGCCGATGTTCTCGCCGAGGGAAAGACGGCCGTTGGCCATCAGCCCGGGCAGGATCTGGACGGAATCGAACTGGGCGACCAGCACCTCGGACTTCTCCTTGAAGCGGGCGGCATCCTCCTCCGTCCACCAGTCAACCATGTTTCCGTCTCCGTCGAAGAGGCGGCCCTGGTCGTCGAACCCGTGGCTCATCTCATGCCCGATCACCACGCCGATCCCGCCGTAGTTGACGGCATCGTCGGCATCCGGGTTGAAGAAGGGCACCTGGAGGATGGCAGCCGGGAAGCAGATTTCGTTGGTTGTCGGGTTGTAGTACGCATTGACCGTCTGGGGCGACATGCCCCATTCGGTCCGGTCCGTGGGCTTGCCCAGTTTGGACAGGTTGTCTGCGACATACCACTTGCTCGCCTCGCGGATGTTGTCGTAGTAGCTCCGGTCCGCAGCAACCTTCATTGAAGAATAATCCTTCCACTTGTCGGGATAGCCGATCTTGACCGTGAATTTCGCCAGTTTCTGCTGCGCCTTCACCTTGGTGGAATCGCTCATCCAGTCCAGAGCGTCGATGTGCTGGGACAGTGCCTTCTTCAAGTTGTCCACCAGCGCGACCATCTTGGTCTTGGACGTTTCCGGGAAGTACTTGGCAACGTACATCTTGCCGACCGCCTCGCCGAGAATGCTGTTCGGTACGCTCATCGCACGCTTCCAGCGGGGTTTCTGTTCGGTGATCCCGGACATCTGCCTGCTGTAGAAGTCGAAGTTGGCGGCGTAGAAGTCGTCGTTCAGCGTACCGCAGGCGTTGTTGATCACGCAGCCAGCCACATAGTCCTTCAGCGTCTTCAAGTCCGCTTTGGCGAAATAGGCACTGAACGCCTGGAAGAAAGAAGGCTGCTCGACCACCAGTTTTTCCTGGTCCGGAATGCTGCGGGCGGCGAAATAGGCCTTCCAGTCAAACCCGGGACAGGCCGCTTCGAACTGCGCCGTGCTCATCGGGTTGTACTGCGCCTGCACGTCGCGCATCTGGACGCTGGTCCAGGAATTCTTGGCGAGCACATCCTCGACGGCCAGTGCATGGTTCGCGGCGTCGATCGTGTAGCCCACGTCGGAAAGGGTGAATACTTTTTCAAGGAAGGAACGGTAGCCTTCCTTGATCGCGGCATTGGCGGGATCCACATAATAGTCCCGGTCGCCGATGCCCAGTCCCCCCTGTCCGAGGTAGAGGACCTGTGTGTCGCTGTTCACGAGGTCGGAATTGACATAGCTTGCGAAGAAGAGGTTCTCCCCCCAATCATGCAGGGATGCGATTTCCTGCACGAGGGCCGCCTTGTCGGAAACCGCATAGATTTCATCGAGTATTTTCCTGAGAGGAGCGTTGCCTTCCGCATTCAGGGTCGTAGAATCCATCCCCTGGTTGTACAAGATGACGATTTTCTCATCCGATGAGCCAGCTTCCGTCTTCATCCCCGCCATCTCCTGGAACAGGCGGTTCAGACGTGCCTGGCTCGAATCCCGCAGCACGTCGAAGCTGCCGAAGCGGGCATATTCCGGTTTCAGCGGATTCCTTTTCTGCCATCCGCCGGCTGCATAGCGATAGAAATCGACGGCGGGTGACACGGTGGTGTCCAGATTGTTCAGGTCGAGGGCCGGAGTCTTGGTCTCCGTCTGCTTGGGTCCGCAGGCCGCCAGGGCCAGAAAAGAAGTCATGGCAATCAAAAACTTTTTCATGTTAACACACAAATTTGTATCCTGTAAAATTTAACAAAGTTAATGATTTTGCCGATATTTGCAGCAAGTTTTTCCGCCGCCGCCCGCCCCGGGAAATTGACTACGATGAAAAGAACTCTGCAATTCATTCAAGACTGGATGCTGCCGCTGGCGATCGTTACCGGCATCACGATGTACCTTGCGATGCGTTTCCTGCCGGGTCTGGGGACCGTCGAGCCGTGTTTTTCCAAATTTTCCAAGAACATCCAGCCGACCCTGGTCGCGCTGATGCTCTTCCTGCAGTTCAACAAGATATCCCCCCATGACCTGCGGGTCCACCGCTGGCATTTCCGGCTGCTGCTGGTCCAGACCGTGCTGTTCGCCGCCTTTGCCCTGATTGCCTCCCGCATGCCCCACGGAGTCCCCCGGATCCTTGTGGAGAGCGCGACCCTTTGTTTCATCACGCCGACCGCCGCCGCGGCAGGCGTCATCACCTCCAAACTGGGCGGCAACCTTGCCACTTCCGTCACCTATCTGGTGCTGGCGAACTGTCT
>CABTXO010000123.1 GCA_902488725.1 uncultured Bacteroidales bacterium | reverse complement strand
GGGGGGCCCCCGCCTCCGCCGAGTCCTTCCTGAAAGTTTCGGACCATCTCGCTTTCAGCGGCAGCCTGGCCTTTTCCTCCTTCAGGGGAAAGAATATGGGGGGACCGATGCTGATGGACCCCTATTACAATCTGGTCAATCTCCTGGAAAGCGTGGACACGACCACGGGCATCAAGGTGAAGGAACTATACGATCTGCGGGGCGGCATCTCCTGGAAATTCTCCCCCCGGCTTGACGCCGGTGCCCGGATCGAGTACCAGACCGGCAATTACGCAAAGCGCAAGGATCCCCGCCCGCAGAACGACTGGATGAATCTGGATGCGAGCCTGGGGGCACGCTATTCCTTCGGCCGGATACGGCTCGGAGGGGATGCCACCTATCAGAAAACCGTGGAGACGCTCGAAGGAGACATCTTCGGGACGAAGGATCAGCGCTACTACTTTTTGGTGGACTACGGAGGCTACTTCGGAAAGGTACAGGAGCTGGCTGGAGACGGCGGCTATGTCTCCACCGACAACCCGCGCCCCATGTTCAACCAGTTCTTCGGCGGAGATGTCCAGTTCGAGGCCGATCTGGGCAGACTCGGTCTCCATTTCGAATTGGGCGGACGGTACCGCACGGGCTATTACGGCAAGAAGTCCTCCAGCTCGGTCCAGTTCTACACCTTTGACGGCTTCTCGGGGAACTTCTCCGGGCAGATGCGTTTAGAATGTCCCCGTGTGCTCCATGTGCTGAACCTGTCTGCCGTGTCCGACAGAACCGCCGGGGACGAGAATTCCTTCTCCTATTCCACCAACCCCGGCAGCGGTACCGTCATCCAGTATTTCGGAAAACAACGGGCCGGCAACAACTGGGTTTCACGAGCAGGAGCGGCTTATCGCGCTGACATCGAGCCGACCTACGGCAAACTGCCGATGTGGATGGCAGGGGGCGGTGTGGAGGTCGTTGCCGTGGACAGGACCGGGGTCGTCTATCCCTTCTACCGTTCGCAGCAACTGATTCGGGAACATTTCTACGTGAACGGACAGCGGTACTGGGAACGGGGACGGAACGCCTTCTGCGCCCTTCTGGCACTTTCATTCCAGACGGGGGCCGAACCGAAATTCGCGGAAGGCTCGTATGCCCAGGCTACCGGCGATCCCCGGTCGAACGCAGTTTATGCCGGCAGAAACAGGGAATATTTTACCGTGCCCGCATACGGCGGTTCTTTGTCCTTCCGTTGGACCCGTTTCTTCTCGGAAACAATTCAAGGCTATCTGGACATCGGAGATCGTTGCCTCGTGGCCGACAGACATTTGACATTCCTGACCGGACAGGTCCGGAATGTGTTAACAATACTCATAGGATGCACTTTTTGACACACAACTGTTTGCCTCGCCTGCTGCTGGCGGGCGTGCTCGTCTGCCTTGCGGCCGAATCATCGGCACAGACATTCACCCGGGACGGAGAACTCCGGACCGGCAAGCTTGACAACGGGCTGACTTATTACATCCGGCACAACGCCAACCCGAAAGGCACCGCCGACTTCTACACCGTGTACGATGTCGGCGCCCTGCAGGAAGAGGAGAGCCAGAACGGACTCGCCCATTTTTTGGAGCACATGGCCTTCAATGGTCTGCTTCACTATCCCGAGAAGACCATGCTGGAATTTCTGGCGAAGGAAGGGGTGCGCTTCGGCTACAACGTCAACGCCTACACCTCCCAAACTGAGACGGTCTACCATGTCGACAAGGTTCCGCTCGTGCGGGAATCCTTCGTGGACTCCGTGCTGATGATCCTGCACGACTGGTCCGGTGGCATTACCTGCGACCAGCAGGCGATCGACGAGGAACGAGGCGTCATCCGCGAGGAATGGAGGCGGAGCAACGACAATCGCAGGAAGGTCTTCCGGCTGCAGAGAGACATGGTGTATGGACCGGACGCCCTGCAGTCCAACCGGACCGTGCTGGGAAAACTGGAAGTGATCGAGAATTTCAAGCAGGAGGAGCTGCTGGACTTCTACCACAAGTGGTACCGTCCGGATCTTGAGGCGATCATCGTGGTGGGCGATTTCGACGCGGAGGCTATGGAGCGGAAGGTGCGGAGACTGTTTTCAGACATTCCCGCAGCCGTAAACCGTCCCGCCAAGGCGACCTATTCCTTTCCGCGGCTGCCGGAACCGGTGTTCCGGAATATGGTGGACTCCACCGCCAACTTTCTGTCGTTCAAAGTCTTCTATCGTTCCCCTTTCCCGTCCCGGGAAGTGCGCGGTACGGGAGCTTTTTATAAGGACGCCTTCATCCGGACCATCCTGTCGAACGTCATGTGCGACCGGATGAACGAAGCGGTCAAATCAGCGGAATGCCCTGCGAAGTCCGGGATCATGGTGACGTATCCGGAAGGCGAAAACTTCTACGTGGACCTGTTCACCATCATTGCCAAGAACGGCCGCAAACAGGAAGACCTGGTGGATTTCTACGGAGAGCAGGTCAGGCGGATGATCACATATGGAATTTCTGCGACCGAGCTCGAACGCGGAAAGTCCAAAACCGCGATCAAGTACCACCTGAACGGGGAACTCATGCCCGAGGCCGTGCAGAACAGCGACCTGGCAGGAGTCTATCTGGCGCATTTCCTGGACGGCTATCCTGCCGCCGATCCGGTCGCGGCGAGAAAAGCCCGGCAGGCCATCCTGAAGGAAATCACACTTGATGACGTGCGGCCCTATGTCCGGAAAGTCTTCCAGGAAAGCGACAAATTTTATTCCTGGTACGTGGACGATGACAAGCTGCAGGAAATCCCGACCGCAGAAAGGATGAAGGAAATCCTTGCAAAATGGGAGAATGCCAGCGTGGAGCCCGGCTTCAAAGTCTATCGGGAACCGGATCTGCACGTGGACGCAGTGCCCGGAAAAATTGTCAAAGTGCAGCAATCTGCGGAGACGGGCGGTGAAATCTGGCTCCTCGGAAACGGTGCGAAAGTGTACTGGACCCCCTCTGCAAAGCCCGACGGCAAATACGACCTGTCTTTGAAAATCTATTTCGACACGGGCTACAAAGCGTTGCCCAAAGACAAGTTGCAGGCGGCCCGGTTTGCCTCCGGATTCATCCAGAGCAAGGCCGGATTTGGTGGAGCCGATGCCGAAGAAATCGGGACCTCCCGATCCCGGAAGGGCATCGGGATCATGCAACGGATTTCCCGGGAGAATGCGACCCTCTTCATCAGCGCGGAAGAAAACCGGGCCGACACGGCTTTCCGGATGGCGCATCTGATGATTGCGGATCCCTGTCTCTCGACGGAGAAGGAATTCGATCGGTTGCGCAAGGGTTCGATCGAATCGCTGAAACAGCAGAAATCGCACGCTGCCAGCTTCAACGAGGCCTATGATTCCGTCTACTATGGACCGAATCTCTGGGTCCGGAAAATAGATTCGACCGAGATGCGGCAGGCCGACATGGACCTCGTCCGGGAGGTCTATTCCCGGGAATACGGGAGACTTGCGGGCATGACTGTTTTCATCTGCAGCGACCTGCCGAAAGCGGAAATCCAGGACTATGTCACGCGCTATCTTGCGTCCCTGCATATTCCTTATTCCTACAACTTCGGGAAGGAAACGCCCGCGCTGCCGGCCTTTCGGGGAGCCGTCCGGCTGGAGCGGGAGTATCCGAAAGTGAATGCCCCCAGATGCATTGCCGGCAAAACGTTCAAGACGCGGATCAAGCCGACAGCCGTCAACAGGGGTGCGCTGGACATCATTGACCACATCCTCTCCGCCCGCTTCCTCGGGCAGATCCGGGAAAAGAGAGGGGGGACCTATTCCATCCGGTTCACCTCCGAAAACCGCCGCAAGTACGGCGGACTCACGGAGTCCGGCGTGCAGTTTGAAACGAAGCCCGAACTGGTCGAAACCCTTCTGGGAGATGTTGCGGACGTGATGGAAGATCTCTGCGTGAACGGCCCGACCGAGGACGAGATGCAACAGGCCAAGGCCTACCTGATCAAGCATGCCAAGGAAGTGAAGATGCGGAATGAATCATCCGTCGCCTTCCAGAATCTGGAAACGATCGCCTTTGTCCAGGAAGGAAAGGATCCGCGGACAGACTACGAGGCGCTCTTCGCGTCCATCACGCCGAAAACGGTCCGGAAAATCGCCCGGAAAATATGCGCGGGGGACACGCTGACCTCGCTGTTCATTGAAAAATAACATGAAAAGAATCCTGTCTTGTTTCCTGCTCCTGGCGGCCGTCTGGCAGACGGCGCATGCGGATGAAGGCATGTGGATGATCCAGGACATCAATGCCGCCCTGGAAAAGAAGATGCAGGAACGTGGCCTGCAGCTTTCCGCCGGTGAAATCTACAATGCCGACGCTCCGGGCGCGTCGGTCTCCGATGCCATCGTGTCGCTCGGGTTCTACTGCACCGGGAGCGTGATCTCGGACGAAGGATTGATCATCACCAACCACCACTGCGCCTACGGCAACATCTCGAAGCTCAGCACCCCGGAACACAATTATCTGGAAGAGGGATTCTGGGCGATGAACCGGGGGGAAGAAATCCCGATCAAGGGAGAACAGGTCTTTTTCCTGAAGAAGGTCGTGGATGTGACGGAGGAGGTGCAGGCACTTTCAGAAGAACTGGAATCGAAGGGCAAGCCGTTCGGCATCCGGAAACTGCGTTCGCTCCTGGAACGGAAATACAAGGAAGCGACCGGTCTGGAAGCGATGCTGAATTCGATGTGGACCGGGGAGAAATACTATCTGTCGCTGTACAAGGTCTACACCGACCTCCGGCTGGTCGCCGCTCCCCCCGTCAGCATCGGCTATTTCGGCGGAGACGAGGACAACTGGGAGTGGCCGCGGCACAACTGCGATTTCGCCATCTACCGGATCTATGACAACGGCGTCCCCGTCCGGTGCGGCGCGAAGCTCAAGATTTCGCTGGCAGGCTATGCGCCGGGATCCTTCGCGATGGTGATCGGCTATCCCGCCAGCACGGACCGGTACGCTTCTGCAGCGAAGGTGGACTATCAGGAACGATTCGAGCTTCCGGTCTCGAACGAACTGCGGGGCAAACGGATTGCCGTCATCCGAAAATGGATGAATGCGGATCCGGCAGTCCGGTTGAAATATTCCGACTGGTTTTTCTCCCTCTGCAACGTCCAGGAAAACAACGACGGCAGGGTCGCCTGTTTCCGGCGGTTCGACGTGACGGAAGAAAAGCAACGGCAGGAGGAGGAACTGCAGCGATGGATCGATGCCTCCGAAGCACGAAAGGCCCTGTGGGGTAATCTGATACAGGAACTGCACAAGTCCTGTTCAGAAACGGAAAAAGGTGAGATTGACAAGATCTACTTCCGGGAAACTCTGTTCTCCGGGACCTACATCAGCCGATATCTGATGCGTGCGGGCAACGCCTCCTCCCCGGAAAAGGCGCGGGAGCACCTGCTTGACGGACTGCGTGAGACCGATCCGCGTGTGGAGCGGGAGCTGCTCGCCTATGCACTTGAAAAGTATTTTTCGAATCTGGACAACTACTACTTCGGAGAGACCCAGACAGCCCTTCAGGATCGCTTCGGAAGCGACTATGCCGCCATGGCAGATTACCTCTGGAGCAAGAGTCTGATCGCATCCAAAGAGCGGATTGACGCAGTGAATACGCTCGAAGATGTCCGCAAGGACCCGCTGTGGCGGCTTTTCACAGAATCTCCGATCAAGCGCTACAACGATCGGGACAACCACCTGCGGAAACGGACCCGGACCCTGTCCCTGGAACGGAACTACAAGCGTGCCCTCTACCGGATGAACTGCGAGAAAGGCCGTCTGCAGTACCCCGACGCCAATTCCACGATGCGGATCAGCTACGGCACGGTGGGGGGCCTGCAGCCGAAAGACGGCGTGTCCTGCCGCTGGTACACGACCACGGCC
>CABTXO010000122.1 GCA_902488725.1 uncultured Bacteroidales bacterium | reverse complement strand
TCGGCTACGGCATGACCGAGGCTACCCCGCTGCTCGCCTACGTGAGCAACAAGGAATATGTCCCCGGCTCCTGCGGCAAGGCGGTCAGCTGTGCCACCGTGCGCATCGACTCGGACGACCCCCGGCACATCGCCGGTGAAATCCAGGCGAAGGGGGACAACATCTGCATCGGCTACTACAAGAATCCCGAGGCTTCCGCGGAGGCCTTCACCGACGACGGCTTCCTCCGCACCGGCGACCTAGGCATCATCGACGCCGACGGCAACATCTTCATCAAGGGCCGCAGCAAATCCTTGATTCTCGGCCCTTCCGGCCAGAACATCTACCCCGAGGAGGTGGAAGCGGTCGTGAACAACCAGCCCTACGTGGTCGAGTCGGTCGTGGTGGACCGGTCCGCGAAACTGGTCGCCCTAATCTATCTGGACGAAGAGGCGATCAAGAAGGACGGGCTTGACGCCGAAGCCGTCGCCGACATCCCGGAGCGGGTGCGCATCCTGTCCAACAAAGTGCTGCCCAATTACAGCCAGCTCGTGAAGGTGGAAGTGGTGGAGCATCCCTTCGAGAAGACCCCGAAACTGAGCATCAAACGATTCCTGTACAAATAGTTCTCGGCATGCAAGGTTTTGCATTTTCTGCATTTGGTGGGATGTAAAGCTTTTTCAATGACCAGAAAATTAAGTGGAGTCCGAGCGGAAGCAGTCGCCTTGTCGCTGGCTGGTTTCGCTCTTTTTCTGAATATGCCCGCCCGCGCCCGGCGGCCGGACCGGATGCCGGAATTCCGGCACGAGTTCCGGATCGGCCTCGGAGGGTTTCCGGTCGGAGCGGTGCTGGCGGGAGGCCATACGACGTGGGCGGAGGGCGTTTTCATCCCGCAGGGGTTCAGCCCCAACGACCGCTACCGCGACTATCGTGAAAACGGCATTTCTTACGGGACCCTGCTGCTGCAGTACGACTACAATTTCCGCAAGTGGTTCGCCATCAGCACCAATGTCGGCCTGGATCTGCTCCACGGCCCGCTGTACGACGGCTACACCCATGAGCGGAAAGGCTGGCAGCGGGCCTGGGGCGTTGATTTCTACCCGGAATTCCGCTTCACCTACTTCACGCGCCCGGCCGTCCGGATCTATTCGAGCATCGGAATCGGAGCGGGTCTTTACCACAATTTCAACACCGGTTTCAACCGCTGGTACGACTCCAAGACGGACTCGTACAGTTTTGACGACCCCTGGTCCGCGATTCCGATCTTTCAGCTGATGCCCTTCGGCATTACCTTCGGCAGGCGCTTCTTCGGCTTTGCGGAACTGCAGGTCGGAACGCTGCTCATCGGCGGCCGGGCCGGCGTGGGCTACAGATTTTAAGAGCATGACTATGAAAAAGATACTTTGCTTGACCCTCCTGCTTGTCGCCGGTACCGCCTGCGACCTCGCGTCAAGTGTCGGCGGAGGCGGTCCGGGCCTCATTGAACATGAGTCGGATGCGCTCGTCCAGCTGCACATCTCCGATCCGATCCGCCTGCTCGGAGATCTGCTGCTGATGGACCGGTACCTTTCCGACCCGGACCGGCAGGGCGACACCACGGGATTTGCAAAAGTCCGCCGCAACCTGTTGGAAGGCGATGCGGACACCTATCTGTACAAGTCTGTCGGGACAATCGAAACCGGCGGTCAATCCCTCCGCACTTCCGGTGTGGTATGGTCGGTGAAGCCGGAGCAGGGATGGGCGGACTTGTACGACAATCTCCCGGGACGGAGCCGGGGCAGGATGACCGTCACCTGCCAGCAGGATTCGCTCTGGACAGCGGTCGAAGGAGATGTCCGGACGGTGATGAGTGCCTTGTCCGACAGTTTGTTCGTCGTGTCGGTGGCGGGCAGGGAGAAGACCCCGGACGGGTACGACTGCGACATGAAGACCGTCGGGGAGTTCCGGGTGAAGACGGGACCGATCCGCAAGTATGGCCGCTTCTACCACACGGTTTCACGGGACGGCAAGGTGCTGGACGCCTGCGAAGCGATCTGGGAAGACGGGAAGGTCACCCACAAGGCTTCGCGATGAAAAGATTGCTCCCGGTTGTCCTGATGCTCCTCGTCTGCGCGGCCCCGCGGGCGGAGGCGCAGTGCGGAGGGTGGGGCCTGAATGTCGGCTATGCCCTCGTTCCCCAGATCCAGTCCGACTATGTGTTCCCGCATTTCACCTACGCCACCTATCTGGAAGCCCTGTACCGGCCCTATCAGGCGGACATCCGGATGAGCGGCGCCCTGTCGCTGGAGGCGGTGATTCCGCTGCCCTCCCGCCGCTGGAGCCTGTCGGCGATGCTCTCCTGGACCCACGTGGAAAGCGTCCACAGTTCCCGGGCCTACGAGCAGAACGGTGCCTACACAGTGAATCTCAGCGACCGGGATCTGAACGGAAACGCCCTGGCCGTGCTCTGCTTCGGCCGCTACGACTATCTTCGGAAAGAAAGTTTTCGCCTCTATTCGGGTCTCGGCCTCGGGTGGGGGTATTACGCAGGCTTCGAGCGGTTCGACGACCGGATCGAGAGCAGCTCACATCCTGAAATTCAGTTGATTCCGGTCGGCCTTACTTTCGGCCGGAAATGGTATGGACTTTTCGAAACGGGCATCGGCTCGCAGTGGTGCGGCGGGCGGCTCGGCTTCGGACTCAGATTTTAAACGATGAAAAAATTCTTGCTGCTGGGCTTGCTGCCCCTCCTGCTGGTCGGCTGCGTGCGGATCCGGAAACAGGAGGCCCCCGCCGACCGGGCCATTTACTTACAGTGGTTCCTGGAGGGCAAGGTGCAAACTGATCTTTTCGATCCCTGGCAGGCCATGGTGCGGGCCGAACGGGTGAGCCGCTACCTCGCGGCTTCCGAAGAAGTCCGGAAAAGCGAAGCTTTCCGGGACCTCTACGGCAAGGTGTTTTCGGGCCTGACCGGGGAAGTCATCGTGCAGGGCTACTTCCGCGCCTCGACCGACGGCAAACCGCTCACGGAGGAGGGGGCGGTCTGGAAGATCGGCTATCCCGGCGGGCGCATCGGCCCCCTCACGGTCACCTGCACGGGACCCTCGACCTGGGAAGTGACCGCCCCGGAGGAAAAACCGAAGCCGGAGGAATATTCCCTGACGGTAACGCCGGGGGAAAAATGGGCGTTTGAATATTCCCGGAAAGAAAGCGTCGGGGACAAGACGGCCGTGTTCCATTCAGAAAAGCTGGAAGGAAAGTGGACTTCCGGGCAAGCGGAAGCAGCAAAGTTCCCGGGGCTGTCCGGCAAGGTCTCCCTGGACATCCACGCCGGCGGCACCCGCATCGACTGGGCCGTCGTCACCCTCCATCCCGACGGCACCCGCTCCTACGAAACCTCCCGCGGAGCGAAGGATTGATCATGAATATGCTGACCATGAAAATATTGACAAAACAGATCTGCCTGACCCTGAGCCTCTTGCTCGCAGGGTCCTGCTTCCTTCCCGCAACGGCGCAGCGCCGTGCGGAGCCTTTCTACCGCCAGGAAATTTCCTTCGGCATCGGGAACATGCCCTTCCTTTCCGAATTCGGCGAATTTCCCCGGCTTGAAAACCGCCGTGTCGGTTACAGCGGCGACTTGTACGATGTGTACCGCACCCGCTTCACGCAGGTCCGCTACATCCCGGTGCTTTCTCTGGACTACCGCTATTCCCTGGCCCGTCGGGTTTCCCTCGGGGCGGCTTTGAGCGCGACTCGGGTCTGGGGCCAGGGCTACAACCTGGTCTCCGGAACCGAAGCGGCGAAAAAGGAGATTACGGCCTTCTACCTGATTCCCCGGTTCCGCTACGACTACCTCGTCTCCCGGAACTGGCGACTCTTCGGCCATGTCGGACTCGGTGCAGGCTGGTGGACCGGCCGGGAGGACATGGAAAAAATCGCCAAAGTCGTGTTCGCCGGGGAGCTGGTCCCGATCGGCGTGACCTTCGGCCGCCGCTTCTTCGGCGGGGCGGAATTGGTGTACGGCACCGTTACCTTCGGGGTCCGGGCCAGTGTCGGCTATAGATTTTAATTGCATGACGATGAAAAAGATCGGAACAATCCTGGCGGTCCTGCTCGCTTGCGCGTGCAGCAGGTATGACTATGACCATTTCAACGGGACGCCCGACTACCGGCAGGAGATCGGGGAGCAGTACACCCGCAACATCGTGGAATACCTCCTGATCGACAATCTCCGGGCGATGGAGAAGGCGCTGGGCTACGATGCCCTTTCCAGTTCGGTGGCCGGCAAGGTCGGCAGCAGCGACAGTTACCGGACCGGCGGCCTGTCGATCTGGAGCAGCGAAGCCCGCTGGACGGTGAACGCCGTGGAGCCAGTGGAAGGCGTTCAGATCCGCAGAGCGCATGCGGACAGCACCTGGTCCCTGACCCGGGACGCGGACTATCGGCTGGGCGGCAACCCCTACCCGACCCGGTACGCGATGACGGTCCGGATGCTCGGACGGAATCCGAGCGGCTATGCCGACTGGGCCGTGTCGTTGAAAGGGGAGCGCACCGAGCGGAAGGGATATTCCTGCAAGTTCGACACGCCGGATGCGATGACCTTCGTCGCGGGCGGCTCCGACGACTGGGTCCGCTGCGAGGGCCGGCTCTTCGTGGAGGTCTTCCGAAACGGCACCAAGGTGGACAAATGCTGCATCCAGTACAGCGGAGGCCGCCCCGACTATCAGTTCATCAACGGCCTGTAGTCCTTCGCCTCCGAAAAACCGGCCATTGCATTCCTTTGAATAAGGCACGTTTCCTCAAGCGTTCCTTCTTTGATCGAGTCACCGAAACGATAGTTCACATAATCATATTCATGGATTTGCGTCGGTCGGCATTCATTCATGTGGCCGCGATGACATGGAATGCGATAATTGAAGCAGGTCAGCCGGGCCGCAGCCGCCGCGCCTGAGTGTCACGCGGCGGCGGTGCCGGCAGAGCATGAACCTGGCTATGGAATATTCCCCTCCATCTGCAACCCTAAGTGTCTGACGGATAGGTAGAACCATTTCCAGGCGGCACTCGCCGTTGCCCACCTGCAAGCACTCACCTCCCGTAGAAGCCCCTCCAAGGCACCCCAACCGTTCCAGGTGGAAAAATAATGCTGCCACCGGCAAACCTATCTTGCATACTTTCCTGAATATGTTTTCCCAGGTGGCTACGGAAATTTCCACCTGCGAACGGTGTGAATATGATGCTAGTCGTGGGGCATGGCGTAATGAATATGTGCTGGTGGCTTCGGTGGTGTGAATATTCTTGCACTTCCCGTGGAGGATTACCCGCTGATTGGCAGGAAACAGCACACCTTCCCCTCCCCTGAAAAATCCCGAGGAAGGAGGCTTCAACAGCCTGAATGAGCGGAAGTTGACCTCCACGGACCTTCGCATGCAGCTTTTGGAACCGGGCCGTAGATTCCACCGGTCGCTGCGAACCTTCAGAAATGCGACGGGAACTCCCCCATCCGTAGGGTGACAATTTGGCAGACGGCCTGCGTTGGAACATATTTTGACTGAAGAAAGCCGACCCCGCAACGGGCCGGCTCCGCTGTCTTGAGAGCAGCACGGTTCCACGCGAAGCAGCACCCCGGAGTGCCATGCGAAGCAGCACCCCCGCTGTCCTGCTGAGGAGCGAAGCGACGAAGCATCTAATATTCATACAATATGGCAGAAAAAGGACATATCGGCGTGACCACCGAGAACATCTTCCCGGTCATCAAGCAATTTTTGTATTCGGACCACGAAATCTTCCTGCGGGAACTCGTGGCGAACGCGGTCGACGCGATTCAGAAACTCAAGGCGCTGGCATCGGCCGGCGATTTCAAGGGAGAACTGGGCGAGCTGCAGGTCCGCATCGAACTGGTCGAGAAGGACAAGACCCTCAGGATCATCGACAACGGCATCGGCATGACCGACGAAG
>CABTXO010000121.1 GCA_902488725.1 uncultured Bacteroidales bacterium | reverse complement strand
CGGTTGCGGTAGTCGGAGAAGTAGGCTTCCGGATCCTTGCCGGTCACGCTCCGGATCGTCAGGTTCATGCCGCCCATGAATTCGTAGACATGGTCCAGGCTCAGCGCACCCCAGGTGTTGCTCTGGCGCGGATGCACGATGGCATCCGTGTTGTGCAGCACGGCCCGGAGGAGGTTCTTGTCGAAAGCCCCCCAGTTCTTCGGATCGTCGTAGGAGGCTCCCATGTTGTTGAGATAGACTTCCGCGATTTCCTGTTCGCTCTCCCACCGGTCACTCGACTTGATCATCTCCTGGATGCCGGTTCCGTACATCCCGTTCAGACCGCCGAACACCCGGCGGGTGGACAGGTCACGGGCGGTCGCAGGCGGGATGCCGGCATCCACCAGTTGCTTCTCGATGTCGGTAGTGCTCTGGCTGACGAAATTTTCTTCCCCCTCGCCGGAGGCAGCCGCGGCCATCCGCACGGCCCGGGACAGCAGTTCCAGCCGGGAAGCGGCCAGATCCCGGAACTGCCCGGAGGTCTGCACCACGATGTCGATCCGGGGACGTCCCAGTTCTGCAGCAGGAATCAGTTTCAGGTCTGAAACCCTTCCGAAAGCATCCCAGACGGGTTCCACGCCCAGCAGGTAGAAAGCCTGCGCAATCGTGGCTCCTTCCGTCTCGATGAACTCGCTGCTCCAGAAAGAGAAGCAGATCTTGCGGGGATAAGCCCCGCCGTTGCGTTTCCGGTAGTCTTCGACGGTGGCGGTTCCCAGTTTCCTGCCCTTTTCCCAGGCCTCTTTGGAAGGGGTGGCTTCCGCATTGATGGCATACAGGTTCCTGCCGGTAGGCACTGCGTTCGGATTCGCGACCGCGTCACCCCCGGACGAAGGCCGGATGTAGCCGCCGCTCATCGCATTGAGGAAGCCCCGGAGTTCTTTTTCCGGGCTTTCCTGCAGGCCTTTCCGGTAGACCTGCACATTGGTCAACGTACGTTCGATGTCCACGAGGGCCTGCGCCCATTCCCTCTCCTCGGCCGTCGGTTGCTTCTCGGGCACCGCGGGCCGCCGGCCCATCATCGCCATCATGCCCGAAGGCTTCTCCCGCAACAGTTCCTTGGCTTTGCGGATGTCTGCAGGCCGCACGCCCGCGATCTGCGCCACGTACACGGAGTCCGCCACCTTGCCCTGCAGCAGTTTGCGCACCTCCGCCCTGGCAGGCTCGCCGTAGTGCTTCGTGAAGAAGGTCCGTCTTTCCAGCTGGGCGGGCGTCACCCTGCCCCGGATCCTGTCCAAGGCCGCCAGGCTGTAGGCGACCGGATCGGCGCTCATCGCCATTACGGTGGAGCGGATCTTGTCCTCGGTGAAAGGGACGCCGGTCACATAGTACGTCGTGATGACCTTCTCGCTGGCGATCTCCTCGGCGAAATTTTCAATCTTTTCGATTTCTTCCGATGAATAGGGTTCGGTACGCAGGCTGTCCAGCTTCAAGTCCCGGTGGATGCCCATTGCAATCGTCAGCTTCTTGATTTTCAACGAGGCCTGCTTCCGCGCCGCTTCGCTTTTATCCTCGTCGTAATAGACTTGGATCGCATCCGTCAACTCCTTGTACTGGCCGCGCGTCTTGCTTTCGCTGAAGGGTGGGGTCAGATAGGTGATCAGGGTGGCGTAGGAACGGCGTTTCGCCATGATGGATTCCCCGACGTTTCCGATTGTGTAGTAGTAGAAGTGCGGAACGGTGCCCGTGAGGATTTCGGGCCAGTCGTAGCGGCAGAGCGCCACTTGTTTCTTCGGAGTGAACTCCAGGCTGCCGTGCGTGCCGAAATGGATGAGGGCATCCGCCTTGAAGCCATACCGCATCCACAGGTAAGGGGCGATGTAGGTGTGGGGCGGCGGCGCATCGGCTCCATGCACGATGGCGAAGGAGTCTCCGCCGAGACCGGCCATCGGCTGCGGCAGCAGGACAACATTGCCATAGCGCAGACAGGCCACGGCAAGATATTCCTTTCCGTCCCGGACAACCCGCATGAAGTTCCCGGGAGCGGCTCCGTACTTGTCCGTGACCTGCTTGTACAGGTCTTCGGGCATCGCTTCACGCACCCAGGTCTCATATTCATCCACGCCCACCAGCAGTGGATCTTCCGTGCGCAGGAATTCATCGAACGCCCCTTCCGCATAGGTATTGAACAGGGCGCACCGGCTCATCAGCTGACGGTTGAACACCGCCGGATCATCGGGAAGGTTCCCCGTGTCATAGCCTTCGCTGCGCAGCCGTTTGAGCAGATTGTACAGGGAGGATTCGACATCAGATCCCGCCGCCGTAAGCGAGGTCTGCCCAGGCCCTTTGAAGAAGAAGATGGCGACCTTCTTGTCACGGTTGTCCATCCGCTTCAGTTCGAAAAACCGCCCCAGGATTTCCGTGAAATTCCGGACGCGTTCCGGTGCGGCCTTGAACAGGTACAGTCCCTCCTTGTTCTGCTCCTGAAGGGTCAGTACATAGGGATGTGTCCCGCCGTCGATTTCCGGCATCACGATGCTCTGGGAGAGGAAGCCGCCGTACATGCCCATCGGATCCCCCTCCCACTTCTCGCGGGTGGTCATCATCGTGAGCGGCGCGAACAGGGGAACGTTGTGGCGGGCAAGCCATTCCACGGCAGCATCCCCCGAACCCAACCTTCCGTGGGCAAAATAGATGACGGCATCGGGCTGCACCGCTTCCAGGAACTGCAGCCGCTTGGCGCCGGCCGCGACGGGATACACGTTGAACCCGGCTTTCCGGAAAGCGGTGATCATGCTGTCGATGTTTTCCCGGTTGCCGCTGAAAGCGTCATTCAAGGTATTGAACAACACAATCTTGGGGCCACCTTCAGTGTAGAATCCTTTTTCCTTGCAATACTGCTCGTATTTTCCGAGCGAATCGATGGCCACATTCTCGTCGATGTCGTAGAACACATCGAAAGCATTCTCGACCGGTTCGTCAGCGGGCCGCCTGAAGAACTTCTTCCCATCGATCTCGTTGCGGATGTAGTTCGCGAGGCTCCGATAATTGCGTTTGTTGCCATTCTGCAGGTAGTCGAGCAAAGTCTCCCGGCGCAAGCTGTCGATGTTGTCGATGGCATTCGCAGGATTCGTGACCGCGAAACTCAGAACAGGAACATCCTTGTCGGCTGCCTGCTGCAGTTCGGCCCGCTGGTCTTCCGTGATCTTGAGTCCCATCGCGAAATTCAGGATGCAGTCGTAGCGCTTCAGGGAGGAAAATTCGTCGGCCGGCACTTCGGTGTAACGGATGTGGGGGTTGTCGTTAGCCAGGCAGATGCTCGCAGTCTGGAACGAAGTGAAATTCACCAGCGCAACCTCCGTGCGGGAAGCCAGCCGGTTCCATAAAAACAGAGCAACCACGATAGCACATACCGTGATTGCCGCTGCAGAAACAGTGGTTTTTCCGAGTTTCATGGGACGATTATTCAAAATCCTTGGTTCCGTCCTTCTGGAAGGCATACTGGAATGACAGGAAGCCGCTCTTGTTCTTCTCGTTCAAGAAATTGACGAACTGAAACTTGGCATATTTCCCGTCAGCGGTTCTGACGATGAAGACATTGCGCTTTTTGAGTTTCCAGGACATCGTCTCGTGGACGAACGCAACCCAGTCGATGGCTCCTTTATTCAACGACACCTCGGCATAGTTCTCGGGCACGGGGGGCATCTTGAAGGCGATGGTGATCTTGTTGCCACCTTCATCTTCCGTGAACTTTCCTTCCGGAACCGTCTTGACGGAAGCGAGGTTCTCCTCTTTGAGTTCCAGGATGCCGCCTTTTCCCTTGCCGGAAGCACCGCCGTTGGTCCGGACGTTCTGACGGTGGAAGGCAATGTCCCAGTCCGTCCGTTCGCTCCATTTCTTGTCGTCACCGTCAGCCGGCTTCGCGCTGCCTTCCCCCACGAATGTTCCCGTGGCGAAAGAGAAATAATACCACTTGCCGTAGTCCGTGATGTCTTTGTTTTCCACTTTCTTGAATTCCGCGACCTGCTTCACCTCATGCTTGCGGCAGGCGTTCGTTCCGAGGACAAGCAGCAATGCGAAGACTGCCAAAACGAAGATTTTCAATACGTTTGTTTTCATTGTGTTTGTTTTTTTTGATTGTTGAATTTCAGAAATTGAATGCCACACGCGCCCAGAAGATTCTTCCGGGATCGAGCAGCGTAGAATTCTCGTAATTGTGATAATTGAAAAGATTGTCGATGCCCAGCTGTACATCGGCGGAAAGGTCTTTCCAGATCTTGATGTGCTGCATGTAGTTGATTTTCCAGAGGGAATACGGATTCGTCTGGCGTTTCGAGACGTTTTCCTTCCCGGTTTTCAGATCTTTCGACACCACCTGGAAGAGGGCGGGAGAGGCTATCCGACCGGAGAAAGTGACCGAGAATGGATAGAGGACGCTGTTGGTGTGGAAGGTCAGCGACGTGTTCGCCGTGTGCTTGCTGTTCCCGTAGATCTGCAGCCCTGTGGACTTGTCCACGGCATCCGTGTAGGCGTAGCCCGCCTTCAGCTTCAAGTGCCGGAGGAAATTCCACGTAAAGTAGCCTTCAAAACCCAGGATTTCCACCTTGTCGACGTTCATCTTCCGGATCTCGTCCCGATCCTTCTCCTTGTTCCGATACCACACGGAGGAAATCTTGTTGTCAATCCTGTTGAAATAGAGGTTACCCGAGATGTTGAAGCTGTTTTTCAATGCATATTCCCCCGACAACGAGAAATAGCGAGAATTCTCGGGCTTGAGATCCTTGTTCCCCACAATGTAGAACATCCCCTGGTGATTGAAGTTGTAGTACAATTCCTTGAGGGAAGGAGACTTGTATCCCATGGCGGCGGTTCCCCTGATCTTGACGGGACCGAATGTGCACATCAGGGACATCTTCGGCGTGAAATGACTGCCGAAAGTCGAATGCCGGGTGTAGCGTGCCCCGGCGATAAGTTCCAGCCGTTTGAGAAATTTCAAGTCCCCCTGAAGAAACAGGTTCAGATCAGACGCATGCTTGCGCTTGTCATGCGCGGGGCCTTCCGTGCCGAACAGGCTTTGGGAATAGATTTTTTCCGCATTGAACTCGCTTCCCGCAATCCATTCCAGATTTTCCCGCATCCGCCAATCGTACAGAAGATCCGCCGAGAGGTAACGGTAATCGGAATGAAGATCAGTGCTGTCGTTCAGTTTTTCATAGACATCGTAGGCTTTGTAGGTGTCGTTGTGAATATGGAATGAGAGGGTTTGCTTTTCGTTGAAACGACAGCATGCTTCGGCTCCCAGCGTAAGGTTCGTGTGTCTCCCGTACACGGAACTCAGGCTCTTGGGCGGATTGTGCGTGTCATGCCGGAAAAAATTGCCCTTCGCCTTGGCCGAGAACTTCCGGTTGAAGTCATAGGAAACGGTTCCTCCGCCCGACCAGTCCACATACGGATTCGCCGTGTAGGATTCGGGTGATTCCTCTGGCGTGAGGTCGTAGCCGTCCGAACTGTTGCGGAACCCCTTAAGCTTCACGCCGAGCTTGTTCTGACGCGTCTCGAGGGAAACATTCGTGTGGGAGGTGTTGTACTTGGAATAGCGGGTTCCGATTCGGCCGCCGGAAGACTTCAACGGCTTCTTGGTGATGATGTTGATAACGCCGCCAATGGCGTTGGATCCGTACAGCACGGAGGAAGATCCGTTCACGATTTCGATGCGCTGGATGTCCGAGGCCTCGATCCGGTCCAGGTTCACGTTGCCGCGAGTTTCGCCCACAAGTCTTTCCCCGTCCAGCAACACCAGCACATAGTCATTGTCCAGTCCCTGGATCTTCATGTTCGCCCCGTGGGCATCGGGGCTGAACGTGATGCCCGGAATGATGTCCTGAATCGCATCCAGTGCCGTCACGTTACCGAGTTGGGCGATGTCCTTCTCGGTGACGACTTTCGT
>CABTXO010000120.1 GCA_902488725.1 uncultured Bacteroidales bacterium | reverse complement strand
TTCCACAAGGCGCTGCGCATCGAAAGCGTCAAGCCCAACCGGCTGAAGATCGAGCTTGGACTCGGAGAGGGCGCGATCGACGGCGGTGCCACGGTGCCGGTCAACCTCTCCTCCAGCTGGCTGACCGGTCCTCCCGCGTCGGGGCTCGCCGCGAAAGTGAACATGACGCTCCGGGCCGGCGGCACGACCTTCAAAGGATTCGAGGGCTACCGCTTCAAGGACCCGCTCTCGGAATTCACGTCGAGCGAACATGTGCTGTTGGACACCCGGCTGAACGAGAACGGTCAGGCACGCGTGCAGGTGAAGACTCCGGTCGCGGAGAATGCCCCGGGCATGCTGACGGCCGACCTGGTGACCACCGTGGAAGAACCGGGCGGAGACATCAGTTTCAACACCGTCACGACCGGATTTTCTCCCTATCCGGCCTATGTCGGCGTGAAGCTGCCGCATGAGAAGGACAGCTACTATGTCGAAACCGACAAAGACTACGAAATCCGGGTCGCCCTCGTGGACAAGAACGCGAAGCGGGTCTCCGGACACCTGCTTTCCTATGCGATCTACAAACTCAAATGGAGCTGGTGGTGGGAAAGCCGCTCGGAGAGCCTGGATTCGTACGTGAACGGTTCCCAGGCGGATCCGGTGTCATCCGGGTCCTTCCGGACCGGGAACGGCGAATCAACGATCGGATTCCGCGTGAACTATCCGGAATGGGGCCGCTACCTGGTGTATGTCAAGGACGAGACGGGCGGCCATGCCTCCGGCGACATCCTCTACGTCGACTGGCCGGCATACCGGGGCCGTTCCTCCAAGGCGGATCCCGATGCCCTCACCATGCTCACCTTCTCCACCGACAAGAGCTCCTACGAGGTCGGGGAGACCGTCCAGGTGTACATTCCGGCCGCCGCCAAGGGACAGGCCTTGATTTCCCTGGAAAACTCCCGGGCCGTCCTGTCGCGGGAATGGGTGAAGACCTCCGGAGAGGAAGATGTGACCTACAAGTTCAAGGTGACTCAGCAGATGGCCCCGAACTTCTATATTCATGTCTCCCTCGTCCAGCCGCACGAGCGGACGGACAACGATCTGCCGATCCGGCTGTACGGTGTGCAGCCGATCCTGGTGAACGACAAGTCGTCGCACCTGACGCCTGAAATCACGATGCCGGATGTGATCCGGCCCGAAGAGGAGTTCACGGTAAAGGTGAAGGAACACAACGGGAAAGCGATGACCTACACCCTGGCCGTCGTAGACGAGGGCCTGCTCGACCTGACCAACTTCAAGACCCCGGATCCCTGGAACGCGATGTACAAGCGCGAGGCCCTCGGGGTCAGCACCTGGGATCTGTACGACGACATCATCGGTGCCTTCAGCGGCCGTTTCTCCCCGATGTTCAGCATCGGCGGCGACGAATCCGTGCAGGTGAAGGCCAAGAAAGACAACCGTTTCAATGCCGTTGTCAAGTTCCTCGGCCCCTTCACCCTGAACGGGGGCACGGCCATACACAAGATCAAGCTGCCGATGTACGTGGGCAGCGTGCGGGTGATGGTGGTCGCGGCCAAGGACGCGGCCTACGGCAATGCGGAAAAGACCGTTCCGGTACGCTCCCCGCTCATGGTGCTGCCGACCTTGCCGCGCGTGCTGGGCGCAGGCGAGAAGGTCACCCTCCCGGTGAACGTGTTCGCGCTCGAGGATGCGGTCAAGACCGCCAACGTGACCGTGAAGACGGAGGGGCCGCTCACGCTTGAAGGGGCGGCCCGGACCTCGCTTTCGTTCAGCAAGCCCGGGGACCGGCTGGTCCGCTTCAACCTGGTCGCAGGGGAATCCGGCATGGCAAAGGTGATCGTGTCGGCAGACGGGAACGGGCACAAGGCTTCCGAAACCATCTCCATCGAGGTCCGGAATCCGAACCCGCCCACCCTTTCCGTCAGCAAGGCGACGCTCGCCAAGGGCGAGACCAAGCACATGGCCTACGCCCCCTTCGACAGCGACGCAGACCAGTGGGGAACGCTGGAAATCGCCAGTTTCCCGTCCGTGGACTATGCGGGGATCTATTCTTTCCTGTCCGGCTATTCGTACAACTGCACCGAACAGCTGGCGGCCCGGGGGATCAGCCTGCTTGCCATCCGGGACATGCTCCCCGACAAACAGCAGGAACAGCTTGACAAGCTCGTCACGGACCTGCTGCCGCAAGTCTATGCCCGGCAGCGGCCGAACGGCGGATTCTCGTACTGGCCATCGTATTCAGACGATCACAAGTGGGTTACTTCAATGGTCGGCCAGTTCCTGGTGGAGGCCTCCGGAAAGGGGTATCCCGTCAGCAAGGGGGTCCTTGCCAGCTGGTCCCGCTACCAGAAGAAAGCCGTGCAGGACTACCGCCGTGCGAAAGACATGTACCTCAACGACCTGGAACAGGCATACCGGCTGTACACCCTCGCCCTCAACGGCGAGGCCGAGAGCGGGGCGATGAACCGGCTCAAGGAAAGCGAAGACCTGTCCCAGCAGGCCGGCTGGATGCTGGCCGCCACGTATGCCGTGACGGGCAAGAAGAACATCTCCAAAGAGATGATCGCCTCCCTGCGGACGGACTTCACCGACTACGACACCCGGAACTACACCTTCGGTTCTTCGACCCGGGACAAGGCCATCGCGCTCGAAGCCCTCACGCTCACGGATGACTTGCCGGCCGCGCTGGACCTCTCGCGGGAGATCGCCGCTTCACTTGCGGACGGATTCTATTCTACCCAGCAGATCTCCTTCTCCACCCATGCGATGGGACTGCTGGCAGGAAAGACCAACACGGGAGCGCTGGAAGCGGAACTGACGCAAGGAGGAGACGTGCAGAAAGTCAAGTCCGCGAAATCGGTGTTCGCGACGAATCTGGACACCCGGAGCGGAAGCCTGGACATCAAGAACCGTTCGGACGGGACGATCTACACCACCTTGATCACCGCAACCCGCGCCCCGATGGGCAAACGGGTGGAGGCAAAGGCGAACGGCGTCAGCCTGCATGCCGAATATCTGGGCGAGAACGGGAAACCGATCGACCCGACCGCCATTCAGCAGGGAACGGACTTCCGGGTACGGATCGTGGTCGGGAACACCAGCGGCATGAAGGACTACCGGAACATGGCCCTGCGCCTGACCGTGCCTTCAGGCTGGGAAATCCTGAACGACCGGCTGTTCGGGTCGCCGGGCTCGGATGCGGGCTTCGACTACCGCGACATCCGGGACGACCGGGTGTCCTGGCACTTCGACCTCCCGAACGGGACAAGCAAGACGTTCTCCATGAAACTGCATGCCGCCTATGAAGGCGAATTCACCTTGCCGGCAATCCAGTGCGAAGCCCTGTACGACGCGCATGTCAACGCGAACACGGCCTCGGGCATCGCACGCGTGACCCGATGACACGAAGGGGGAAGATCGGAATGTGCGCCATCGGCCTGCTGCTGGTGGCGTACATTTTCTGTCTTCCCCGCGACCTGTTCAAAGGGACCCGATATTCCACCGTCGTGACGGACCGCAACGGAGAGCTGCTCGGTGCCCGAATCGCGGACGACGGGCAGTGGCGTTTTCCCCCGACGGACACCGTGCCCGGGAAGTATGCGGACGCCCTGATCCAGTTCGAGGACCGATGGTTCCGCTGGCATCCCGGCGTCAATCCGGTATCCATCGTACGGGCCGCTCTGGGGAACCTGCGGGCAGGGCATGTGACCAGCGGCGGAAGCACGATCACCATGCAGGTGATCCGGATGTCGCGCGGAAAGGAGCGGAACCTCTGGCAGAAAGGGGTCGAGGCGCTCCTGGCCACCCGTCTGGAGTTGCGCTGCTCCAAACGGAAGATCCTCGGCCTGTATGCTTCCCATGCTCCCTTCGGCGGGAACGTGGTCGGACTTGAAGCCGCTTCCTGGCGGTACTTCGGCCGTCCGCCGGGCGAATTGTCCTGGGGGGAGGCGGCCACCCTGGCGGTGCTGCCGAACGCCCCGTCCGACATCCACCCCGGCAAGAACCGGCAGAAGCTGCTGACCAAGCGCAACCGGCTGCTGCAGGAATTGCTGCAGAAGGGCAAGCTGGACTCGCTGGACTATGAACTTGCCTGCGAAGAGCCGCTGCCCGCGGACCCCGTGGCCTTGCCGCAGGATGCCCCGCATCTGACAGAATGGCAGAGCCTCGAACATCCGGGCGCGCGGGTCCGGACCACCCTGGATCTCCATCTGCAACGGCAGGCGGCATCGGTCACGGACCGGTGGAACGACGAGTTCAGCCGGAGCGGCGTGCGGGATCTGGCTGCCGTGGTGATCGATGTCCGCACCGGGGACCTGCTGGCCTACATCGGGAATGCGAACCCCGCCTGGACGCGTCCCGGAAGCCAGGTCGACATCCTGCGCGCACCCCGCAGTACGGGGAGCATCCTGAAGCCCCTGCTCTACTGCGCCCTGCTGCAGGACGGTGCCATCCTGCCCAACACCCTGCTGCCCGACATCCCGATCAACATCAACGGTTTCTCCCCCCAGAACTTCAACCGGGAGTTCGCAGGCGCCGTCCCGGCCGCAGAGGCGCTGGCCCGCTCCCTCAACGTGCCTTCCGTGCACATGCTGCGCAGATACGGCGTGCCCAAATTTCTGGACCTACTGCACAGATGCGGGCTGACAACCCTCGGCCGGAGCGCGTCCGACTACGGACTTTCGCTCATCCTGGGCGGCGGAGAAGGCACCCTGCTGGACATCACGCAGGCATATTCCAAGATGTCCGCCATGTACCAGGATGCCGACACCACCCACCGCAGACGGTCGGACCGTCTGCATGGTTTCCCGCTGAAGGACAAGACCGCCCTGTGGTACACCTTCGATGCCCTGAAGGAGGTGAACCGTCCGGACGAAATCGACTGGCACCTGATCAGCTCGGTCCGGAAGGTGGCCTGGAAGACGGGCACCAGCTACGGATTCCGGGACGCCTGGGCCGTGGGAGTGACGCCGGACTATGCGGTGGGCGTCTGGGCGGGCAATGCCCAGGGCCAGGGCGTGCCGGGGCTGACCGGCGCAAGGACGGCAGGTCCCGTACTCTTCGATTTGCTGAATCTCCTCCCCCGAAAAGACGGAGGCCCGCAGCGATATGCCCGGAACGGCTGGTTTCTGGAACCTGTCTACGGAGACTACATCGAAGCGGAGGTCTGCGCCCGATCCGGCCACCTCAAGGGAATGTACTGCGGCGAGACGGACACGCTCCGCCTGCCGCGCAAGGCCCTGCGGAGCGACCCCTGCCCCTACCACCGACTGGTGGACGGAGAGAAGGTCTTCCTCCTGCCACCCTCTATGGAGTGGTACTACCGGAAGCATCATCCGGAATATGAAGTGCCCCCGCAGGCGCGGAACTCCGGGATCCCCAACATGGAATTCATCTATCCGGAAGGCGGCGCGACCCTTTTCATCCCCCGGCAGCTGGACGGCAGCATCCATGGCGTCACCTTCAATCTCGCCCACCGCGAGCCCGGGACCGTCGTGTTCTGGCATCTGGACAATGAATATGTCGGACAGACGCGGTTCATCCACCAGCTGAATCTCGCCCCGAAGCCCGGAAAGCACACCGTAACGGTCGTGGACGAAGCCGGAAACACGATTTCGGTCGGTTTCACGGTTGCCGAAAACGAACAGCGGAAGCCTTCCGGATAGCCGGTTTCTGGCACAATTTATGCAGTAATTCAGACATCTAGTTCTTGTTAGTAGTTTTAGTTGGTTATTAGTTATAAGTTTTCAGAATTCGTGAGAATTCATCTTTTTTACTTAACAAGACGACGACCAGACCCTGCAGCGATGCATGGTCTGGTTTTTCTTTTCCGCCGAAAATACCGGGCACGACAAGTCCGGCCTCAGGGCGGGCCCCGAGCGGGCGGCCCCGACGCGCGGCCCCCTCCTGGGGAGGGGGGGGGGGGAG
>CABTXO010000119.1 GCA_902488725.1 uncultured Bacteroidales bacterium | reverse complement strand
TCGTTTTTAGACATCATTTGACCAGGGCATTGAACGGATGCTTGAGGCCGGAATAGCCAGTCAGACGCCCCTGCACCTCTCCGTAGCGGATCGGAGCCACGAACCAGATCGGAAGCCGGTTGTCATCGTCCGATAGCCAGAGGTACATGTCCGCATCCCCGGAGAAGACCTCCCCCGCCACCACCTGCACGGAGAACTTGTTGCAGCGGACCGTTCCGATTTTGAGCCGCCTGTCTTCTTTTCCCAGGTAGATGAAATGCAGGTTGTAGGAACTGTCGTTCACGGCGAGGGTCATGGGATAGCGCCCCCCTTCCCGGATCCGCATGTAGTCGATGTTGCGCAAGTTGCAGATGAGGGACGGAAGATCCAGCGTACAGTCGTCCAGCGGGATCCGCTTGGAATAGCTGCCCCGCTTGGAAGTCGTGATGGCGGCATGAATCCTTTCCCGACCGGGGGTCCAGTCGAAGGAATAGGTGTTCCGGGCTGTGTAGCCCCCCTCATAGGTGTCCCGGTAGAACTTGACGGGCTTGAGGTCGTCCATCGTCATCCAGGACTGGAAATCTTCCCGGACTTTGAAAAATACATCGTAGAACTGCGCGGAACGTCCCCCGGCGGAGCAATGGTACACCGGATGGCCCTTGTAGG
Organism: uncultured Bacteroidales bacterium; assembly: GCA_902488725.1. GTDB lineage: Bacteria > Bacteroidota > Bacteroidia > Bacteroidales > UBA932 > Cryptobacteroides. The sequence continues at coordinate 5,325 of CABTXO010000119.1, read as the reverse complement.
CCGTCGAATCGATCCGGAAATAGCCCTTTCCCACATCGGAGTTGATGATGCCCCACTTGTAGTGGACCGTAAAATTCAGCCGTTCGCCGGCTTTGAAGGCCAGGTGCTCCCGGGCGGTCGAACGGACCGGAATACAAGTTTCTTTGCCGGCGCCCTCCGCGGAAGCGGAGAAGGTGAAAAGGAGCAGGCTGGCCAGGACGGCCACGAGGCGTGCAGCGCGGTCAACGGTTTTCATAGAATTCGGCGTTTTGATCGAACTCGTTGTTCATAGCAGATTCCATGCCGCCCATGGATTCCGCCTGGCTGACCAGCGAGTCGCCGGGCTCGACGAAGCGGACCTGCTCCGCCTTGAAGAGCATGTCCAGATCCGCGACCTCCCCGTTCCGATGCTTCGCGATGATCACTTGGGTGGTTTCCTTTCCCTCCGGGCTCTCGGACAGTCCGAGATAGTCCGGACGGTGGATGAAGATCACCATGTCCGCATCCTGCTCGATGGAGCCGGATTCGCGCAGGTCGCTGAGCTGCGGCTTGCCCGTCCCGCCGGTCCGCTGTACTGCGTTTCGGGACAGTTGGGAAAGGGCGATGATGGGAATCTCCAATTCCTTCGCGGTTGCCTTCAAGGTGCGGGAAATCGCCGCCACCTCCTGCTCCCGGAGTCCCCGCAGTTCCACGGGTCCCTGCATCAACTGGAGGTAGTCCACGATGACCAGGCGCACTTCCTTGGACTTTACCAGGCGCTTGACCTTGGTCCGGAATTCCATCAGCGGGATGCTCGGGGTGTCGTCGATGTAGAGCGGAGCTTTGGACAGGTTTGCAAGACGGGCTTCCAGTTCCGGCCATTCGTAGGGTTCGATCTTGGCGCCGCCCTTCAGTTTGTCGGCGCTGAACTCCGATTCGGTGGTCATCAGGCGCATCACCAGCTGGAGGGCGGACATTTCCAGGGAAAAGAAGGCCACGGGCATGTGGTGGTCCACCGCCGCATTGCGGGCGAGGTTGAGGGCAAACGCCGTCTTTCCCACGGAAGGACGGGCAGCGAGAATGATCAGGTCCGACTTCTGCCAGCCGCGGGTGATCCGGTCCAGGGAGGGAAATCCGGAAGGCCCCCCGCTCAGACCGGAAGAGTTCTGGTTTTTCTGGATTTCCTCCATCGCCTCGTTGATGACCGAGCCGATTTCCTGCACATCTTTTTTCAGGTTGTTCTGAATCGCATCATAGACCCGGGACTGGGCCTCGTCGATCAAGTGGTCCACGTTGATGGAATCGTCGTAGGAATCCTTCAGAATCTGGTACGAAGCCGTGATGAGATCCCGCTGGATGGTCTTCTGCTTGAGGATCTTGACGTAGTATTCCAGATGTGCCGCAGCACCGACCTTCTGCGACAGGTCGGCCAGATAGACCGAGTCTCCGACCGCCTCCAAGTTCCCCTGTTCGCGCAGTTTGGAACTGGTGGTGACGATGTCCACCGGCACGTGCTCGTTCACCAGGGCGGACATGGCGGTGAAAATCATCCGGTGGCGCGGGTCGTAGAAGCAGGAAGGGGTCAGTTCCTCCAGCGCCATGTCAACGGAGGAGGGCTCAATCAGCATCGCGCCCAGGACAGCCTCTTCGACATCAAGAGCTTGAGGCGGTTTGTTTCCCATCTCAAGCCCGAGTGTGTCCAGATTGACTGCCTGCGCCTTGTTCCTGGTGGATTTCCGGACGGGGTCAGGCATGGTATTCAGTGTTGATCTATTCGAAATCAGGGTTCACGATGATGCGTCCGCAGTGTTCGCAGATGATCAGCTTCTTGTTGGAGACGATGTCGACCAGGCGCTGCGGGGTGATGGTGCTGAAGCAGCCTCCGCAGGAATCGCCGTTGTACACGGACACGACGGCCAGGTGGTTGTGCACGCTGGAGCGGATACGCTCGTAGGCGCTCATCGTGCGCGCATCGATCTTCTTGGCGCACTCTTCCCGCACGGTCCCGAGTTTCTTCTCCTCTTTCGAGGTGGATTCCACGATCGTGGCGAGTTCTTCCTTCTTGGCTTTCAGGTCATCGTTTCGGACTGCGATGAAATCCTTGAGGGACTCCAGGTCTTCCTTTTTGGCCGCGATGGCATCCTTCGTGTCGTTGATTGTCTTGAGGGCGATCTGGCGGAGGAGGTCCTGGTTCTCGATCTCCTTGTTGATGGAATCGAATTCCCGGCTGTTGGCGACGCTCTCCAGCTGCTGCCGGTACTTCTCGATCTGGGCGTCGCACTCGACGATGTTCTGCTTGTTGTCAGATATGGTCTGGCTGTAGGCATCGATGACGGCGGAATCCTGGGTCTGCCTCGCCTTCAGATCCGCGATTTCGTTCTCGAGGGCCTCCACTTCCGAAGGAAGTTCGCCCCGGAGCTGCAGGATCTTGTCGATTGCAGAATCCGCCTTCTGAAGTTCGTAGAGTGTCCTCAGCTTCTCCTCCACGCTGATCTCAGAATCCGCAAAATTCTTCTGCAGGGACACGAAAGTCTCCCGCTGGTCAATCGGAGCCTCGACTTTCTTGATTTTCTTGGTTGCCATATCTTTCAATAATAATATACTGGATTACTTCCGCCCGGCTTGGCGCTGGTACGGACTGCAAAGGTAGGAAATTTTTTCCGTATGACGGAAAATAATATGTCTACGATCTCGACCTCTCCTTCGTAATGGCCGATATCCATGACCATGAAGTTCTTAGGGGTAAAAAAGCGGTGGTAGGAGAGGTCTCCGCAGAGGTAGGCCTGAGCCCCTGCCCTGCGGGCGTTTTCGATCAGCGAACTCCCGGATCCGCCGCACATCGCCACCCGGGAGACCGGGACTTCCGGCGGGCGGGAGACTCGGAGCATCCTGAGCGAAAAACACTGTTTGACATATTCGATGAAAGCGGTGGAATCCATCGGTTCCGGGAGGTTCCCGACGGCGCCGAGCCCGATGCCGCCCGCATCGGCATCCAGCACTTCGATGTCCACAAGGCCGAGCCGGCGGGCCATCGCCCCGCTCACCCCGCCCAGGACCTTGTCCGCCGTGGTGTGGGCCGCATAGACCGCGATCCCGGCAGAGACGGCCTTGATGAGGGCCAGGCCGGTCGGATCTTCCGGCGCGACCTGCTTGATGCCGCCGAAGAGCAGCGGGTGGTGCGTGACGATCAGGTCCGCCCCGCAGGAACGAGCCTCGTCGACCAGGTCGGCGGTGCAGTCGAAACCCACGAGCACGCCGTGGACTTCCTGTTCCGGAGAGCCCACGCAAAGGCCGCTGTTGTCCCAGGGTTCCTGGATGGAAAGCGGCGCAAATTCTTCCAGCACCCGGACGATATCTTTTACGTTCATAGGGACTTCCTGACTTCGACAAGCTGCCTGCGGATTTCCTTCAGGCTGTCCAGCGCTTTGACACGCCCTTCGACCGTTTTCCGGTCGCCGGCGAGCCGGGCCGCGGCACCTTCCAGGGTCATGCCCTGTCCTTTCACCAGAAAATGAATCTGCTTGAGCACTTCCAGGTCTTCCGCGGTGTACAGCCGATTGCCCTTCGCATTCCGCTTCGGTTTGACGTATCTGGAAAAAGAATTGGACCAGAACCGCACCAGCGATGCGTTCTCTTCGAGCATCCGGGACACTTCCCCGATCGTGTAATACAGTTTCTCCATATTCAATCGCGCTTAATCCATCGACTGTCCGGTGTTGGCGGACATGAACATCATCCCAATATACTCATCCGGCGTCAAAGATGCAAAAAAGAAATGCACCGGATCCAGGCGCACCGTGTCCTTGAGGACTTCATAGTGGAGATGCGGGGCGAAAGAATTGCCCGACATGCCCACCTGCCCGATGCGGCTCCCCTGCGACACTTTCTGTCCGCGGACCACCAGCGTGTTTTCCAGGTGGGCGTAGCGGGTCGTGTAGCCGTTGCCATGGTCGATCGTCACCACATTGCCCAGCCCCTTCCGGGAATGGGTCACGTCCGCCACTCTTCCGTCCGCTGCAGCGAAGACCGGCTCCCCCTTCTGGACGATCATGTCCAGTCCCTCGTGCAGGACCGGGACCTTGTAGAACGGGTTGATCTTCTGCCCGATGGAAGCTCCCGTACGGGCGTAGGAGAAGGATCCGAGCGGGATGTGCAGGGGCGGCAGGCTGTCCCGGTCCCCGGACTCGACCTTCCGGCGGATTTCCGTGAAATTCCGCTCGACAAGGTTTTCCGCATTCCGGAGGGCATCCAGCTTGCGCGCCGTGTAGGCCACGATGTCCCGGTCGGGAATCGTGTCCACGGCCGAAAGGATGCTCTCGGGAGATATGCTGCTGAAATCGGGGGCTTCCGCATCGAAGAGCTGCCGGTAGATGGAGTTGTCCCGGCCCCGGAGGCCGGAAATCACGTCCCCGATCAATTCCTGTTGCCGGCTCATCTCCCCGTACATCCGTTCGTACATCTGGTTCTCGCGGCGGAGCTTCCGCTCGGAATCCGTGCTGACCACCAGGGAAAAGGCCAGGTAGTAGACCACCGCGAGCGATGCGGTGGCCAGGAAGTATTTCACGATCTTGCCGAGAATGCCCCACACCGAGTGGCTGACCTTCCGGAACTCCATCCCGACCCGGTCGAATTCATACTTGCTGCTCATCGGAATTCGCTTGTGCGGCGTCGGAGCGAGAATTCATGCCGCTGGACGGCGGGATTCTCCGACCCGGCACGCATCCGGACCATCGCAAGGTACTCGTCCTTGGACATGGAGAGGTCGAAATAATTTTCCGGATCCACCTTTGCATCTTTGAATATGACCTCGTAGTGCAGGTGCGGTCCGCTGGTGCGCCCGGAATTCCCGGATGCCGCGATGCAGTCCCCGCGCTTGACTTCCATTCCTTCCCGGACATTGACGGTGCGCAGGTGGGCATACAAGGTCTTGTATCCGAAGCCGTGGTTGATGACCACGGAATTGCCGTAGCCGAAGAAATCGAAGTTGACAGACTCGACCACCCCGTCGCCGGTCGCGTAGACCGGATTGCCGGCCTTCATGGCCAGATCCACGCCGCTATGGAAGCGGGAACCTTCCAGAAGCGGGTCCACACGGATGCCGAAGGGGCTGGAAAGATGGTATTTCGCCACATCGGGAATGATCGGCGGAATCGCCGGGATGCAGGAAGCCATGTCCCCCGCCCGCTTGGACAGCGACTCGACCTCGTCGAAAGACTTGCTCTGGACATAGATCTGCCGGGAAAGCCGGTCCAGCCGGACCAGGGTGTTTTTCAAGCGGTTGTCGGCCTCCAGTCCGTCCAGGAAGGCGTACTTGGCTACCCCGCCGATGCCGGCATGGGGGACCTCGGGGGGGATTTCATTCATGCC
>CABTXO010000118.1 GCA_902488725.1 uncultured Bacteroidales bacterium | reverse complement strand
TCACGCCGACTTCGCCCTGGCCGATGGAGATGGAGATGATGGTCGTAAACTTCCAGCCGCCTTTCCCGTAGATCCGGTTGTAGTATTTGGATGTCGGCAGCGTCCCGCCCAGCTCGGCGGGGAAGTCGCTGCCCAGCTTGTGGCCGAAGCCGAAGCTCTGCACGTAGGCGTTCCACTTGTCCAGCGCCTCGGCGATGTTCTTGTACTTGTTGTTTTCCAGCATATTCCGCAACACGTAGCAGAAATAGCCGTTGCAGGACATCATGATGGCTTCTTCCAGCACGAGCGGAGAACGGTGTCCATGGCAGCCGAGCGTGTGGCTGCCGAAGTGGTAGCCGTGCGAACAGGGGTAGGACATGTCGGGTGTCAAGGTCCCCTCCTGCAGGCCGATCAACCCGTTGACCAGCTTGAACACGGATCCAGGGGGATACGGGGCCTGCACGGCCCGGTTGAACATCGGCTTGTGCGGATCCTTGATGATCTCGCCGTAGTGCCGGCCGATGTCCGCGAGCATGTCGACATGGATGCCCGGGCTGGACACGAGCGAGAGGATCTCCCCGGTCTTGGGTTCGATCGCCACGAGGCTGCCGACCTTGTTCTGCATCAGTTCCTGCCCGTACTGCTGCAGCCCGGCGTCGATCGTGGTGACGATGTCCCGGCCCGGGACCGCTTCCTTGTCCATCGTCCCTTCCTTGTAGCGCTGCTCGATCTGGTTGCGTGAGTTCCGCAGGTAGATGTGGTAGCCCTTCTCTCCTTTCAGATCCTTTTCCCGCGCGGCCTCGATTCCCGTCTTGCCGGCATAGTCACCGGAACGGTATTCCCCTTCATGGGCATCGATGAAGGCCTGATCCACTTCGCTGACATAGCCCAGCAGGTTGCCGCCTGCATCGACCGGATAGTCCCGGATGCTGCGCACCTGTCCCCGGAAACCCGGAAAATTGTACTGGATCTCCCCGAACTTCATGTAGGTCTCGGGCGGAATCTGCTTCAGGAACACGACGCTCTGGTACCCGATCTTGCGGCGGTTTCCGGCATATTCAGCCATTTTTTCCCGGACATAGTCCGGCGGGATGCCGAGTGCCTCCGCCAGCAGGAGGGTGTCGAAGCGCGTGACCTCGCGCGGGGTCACCATGATGTCGTAGGCGATTTTGTTCCCGACGATGATCTTTCCGTTGCGGTCGTAGATGACGCCGCGGGTCGGATAGATGATGTCGTAGACCATCGAGTTGTTGGACGCATTGATCTTGTACTTGTCGTCGATGATCTGGATGAAGAACAACTTTCCCAGCAGGATCGCCGCGACGATCCACAGCCCGATCAGCAGCTTGTATGACCGGTCACCTTTCATCGTCCGTCAGCAGATTGACCACCACGAGGGACAGCAGCCAGCTGGCGAACGACGATGCAGCCAGTTTGACCGCGCTGAACCACAGCGGGCGTGTGCCGGCGCCGTCGGCGAGGATGTACACGGAGAGGAAGACGAGAAGCAGGAGCACGACGCCGACGGACATGCGCAGATAGCCGTATTTCCGGAGCGAAAGGTTTTCCTGGTGCTCGAAGGGATCCTTCCCGAACAGCACCTCGATGACGGGCTTCCGGAGATAGGCGACAGGCACGAGGGCCAGTGCGTTGAGGCCCAGCAGTCCTTCCGCGAAGAAATCGACGGTGAGTCCGGTGGCGAAGGCGATGAACAGGGCCCCGACCGTTCCGATCCGGACGGGCAGGCACAGGATCATGGCCGGGAGCAGGGTCAGGTAGACATAGGGAGTGAAATGGAAATAATTGCACAGCAGCAGCTGTACAATCAACAGGAGCAGGTAGGTGACGGTAAAGTTGTTTTTCATTGCTGCACCTCCTGTTCCTGCTCCATTTCCTCGATCTCTTTCATGCGGATGTTCTCGACGACCGTGACGTACTTCAAGGCTTTCTGGTCCTGGAAGAGCGAAATGCTGATCTCGTTCGTGGCTCCGTTGATGACCTTGCCCGTCCCGGCCGTGCCGATCGGGATGTCGGCGGGAAAGATCGACGAATAGCCGCTCGTGAAGACGGTGTCCCCCTGCGCAAACTTCACCTGCAGCGGAATTTCCTTCAGGATGGCGCTTCCGGAATGCAGGCCGTCCCAGACCAGCGGTCCGACTGCGCCTTCCCTGCCCAGCCGCGCGCTGATGCTCATTTCCGTGTTCATGAACGAGAGCGCGTAGGAATAGTGCCGGCTGACCGCATCGACGATGCCGACCACACCACGGGGGGTGACCACGCCCGAGTTGGGCGTGATTCCGTCGTCAGTGCCTTTGTCCAGGATCAGGTAGTTGTGCTGCGAGTTGCTGCTCGCCTTGATGATCTTGGCGGGGGTGTACCGGAAGCCGTCCGTCTCCACCGTCACGTTCACGCTGTCCGACGCGACGGCGCTGAAAGTGTAGCGGCGCAGGGCTTCCTGAAGCCGGTGGTTCTCCAGCGCGAGCTCGTCGTTCTGCTTCTTCAGCAGGAAATAGTCCCGGGCGGATTGCGTCGCGCCCCAGGTCTTCGCCATGAAGCCGTGCGCAATGCCGGCCACCCAGACCCGCTGGAGTGCACCGTTGTGCGAAAGCATCAGAAAAGCAGCCACCTCCAGACCGATGAAGATCGCAAACGCAAAAATTCTGGAAAGGAAGGACTTCTCTTTCGGCATCGCTATTTCGTAATCAGGAACGAGTAGTTGGACACCTTCTTGAGTGCAATGCAGGTTCCCCGCGCAACCGCATGCAGCGGATCCTCTGCCACATGGAACTGGATGTTGACCTTGTCGGTGAAACGTTTGGCGATTCCGCGCAGGAGCGCGCCGCCACCCGACAGGAAGATTCCGTTCTCGACGATGTCGGAATAGAGTTCCGGGGGCGTCATCTCCAGCACGTGCAGGATGGAGGACTCCAGCTTGGCGATCGATTTGTCCAGACAGTGGGCGATCTCCTGATAGGTGATGCTCGCTTCCACGGGGTGGGCCGTCATGAGGTTGGGGCCGCGGACGATGAACGGTTCGGGTTCTTCATCCAGCTCGGGCAGGACGGATCCGACGGCGATCTTGATCTTCTCCGCCGTGGTTTCGCCGATCTTGATGTTGTGCTGCTGGCGGAGGTAGTACTGGATGTCGCTGTTGAACACGTTGCCCGCTGTCGTGACGCTGTCCTGCTGCACGATGCCGCCCAGCGAAATGACTGCGATCTCGGCAGTGCCGCCTCCGATGTCGACAACCATGTTGCCCTTCGGTGCCTCCACGTCCAGGCCGATACCCAGTGCGGCAGCCATCGGCTCATAGATCAGGTACACTTCCCGGCCTCCGGCGTGCTCGCAGGAGTCGCGGACTGCGCGGATTTCGACCTGGGTGCTCCCGGAAGGGATCCCCACCACGATCTTCAGGTTCGGGGCGAAGAGCATCCGCTTCTTGCTGTTGACCTGCTTGATGAACCCCTTGATCATCATCTCGGCGGCATTGAAGTCCGCGATGACGCCGTCCCGGAGGGGCCGGATGGTCTTGATGCCCGGATTCGTACGTTCGTCCATCAGCTTCGCCTGCCGGCCGATCGCGATGCACTTGCCCGTGTTATTGTCAATCGCAACGATGCTGGGCTCGTCCAGCACGATCTGGTCATTCTGGAAAATGACGGTGTTGGCGGTTCCAAGATCCATTGCAATTTCTTGCGTCAAAAAAGAAAAAGCCATATTCCCGAAAATATTCTGCAAAAACTTGCGATAAACTAATGAAATGTAAATATACAAAAAAAGTTATATTTGTAAGGAATATGGATGCAAGGGGAAAAATATTGGTGGTCATGGCCGCCGGCAGCGGGCTCCGGATGGGCACGGCGCTTCCCAAACAATTCCTGTCGCTGGGGGGGAAGCCCGTCCTGCAGCGGACCATTGAAGTCTTTCTGGCCGCCGTTCCGGGCCTGCAGGTCATCACCGTGCTTCCGAAGGACTACGTGACCTGGTGGAAAGACAAGTGTCTGAAGCAGAATTTCACCTGTCCCCAGCGGCTGGTCACCGGCGGCATCACCCGTTTCCATTCCGTCCGCAACGCTCTTGCCCGGATTCAGACCCCCGCGATCGTCGCCATCCATGACGGCGTCAGGCCGCTGGTCTCCCCGGAACTGCTGTCCAGGCTGTTCGCCCGGATGGAGGACGGCTCCTGCCGGGCACTGATCCCCGTGATCCCCTCGGTCGACACCCTGAAGGTGCTGGACTGGGCGGAAGATGCGGCCGGCGATCGCGTCCTTGTGCAATCCGGCGAGCAGGTGGACCGCAGCCGAGTCTGGTGCGCCCAGACGCCGCAGCTGTTCTTGTCCGAGGACATTCAGGCGGCTTATTCACAGCCCTACGACACGGCCTTTACGGACGACGCTTCTGTCGCACGGAAAAACGGAATACCGCTCTCCTTCTGTCCCGGAGAGCGGTACAACATCAAATTGACGACGCCGGAAGACTTCGCGCTCGCAGAGCTGCTGCAGGCTACGCTTCTTCCGGGCGGTTCGCGTGCCGGTAGTCTTTGACCCAGACCTGCCGCTCGATCGCCTGGTCGAGGGAGATCATGGTCTCGGTGGACTGGATGTACGGAATGTTCTGAATCGTGTTCAGCAGGATGTTCATCAGGTGATCGTTGTCGAAACAATAGACTTTCACCAGCAGGGCGGCCTTGCCGGTCACGAAGTGACATTCCACGATTTCGGAAATCTTTTTCAGCTGTGTGATGACTTCCGGATACTTGTCCGCCTCGTACAATGACACGCTGATGAAAGCACAGACATTCAAGCCCAGCGCTTTCGGTTTGACGAGCAGCTGAGACCCGGTGATCACCCCGTTCAACTCAAGTTTCTTGACCCTTTGGTGGATTGCGGCGCCTGAAACCCCGCATTCACGGGCGATTTCCAAGAAAGGCATCCTTGCGTTCTTGACGAGTAAAGACAGGATTTTCTGATCTGTCTGGTCTAGGTGATACGTTGCCATGACTTTCAAATTATAACTTATTACCAACAAATTTAATCAAACTTTTTGATAAATCAAGTTGGCACATCAAGTTTTTTTGAAACGTCGGCGGGTTTTTGTAGTTGCGGCGGAATTTTCGACGATCGAGCGGCAGTCCGCTTCGGTCAATGCGGCCGCGTCCGTCCCTTTCGGGATGCGGTAGTTCTGTCCGTTGTGCTTGAGGTAGGGGCCGTAACGCCCGTTGATCACCTGGATGTCCGCATCGGGGAAATCGGCCATCACAGCGTTCGCCGGCGTCTTGTTCAGGCCTTCCTCGATGAGGGCCTCACATTCTTCGAGGGTGATCTTCAGGGGATCCTTTCCGCGCGGAAGCGAAAAGTTCTTGTCTCCGTATTTCAGGAAGGGGCCGTACCGGCCTTTGAGGGCGACGATCTCGACGCCGTTGTACTGCCCGACGGTCCGGGGGAGCAGGAACAGCTTGAGGGCATCCTCCAGCGTGATGTTCTCGATCAGCTGTCCTTTTCCCAAGGAGGCGAACTGTGCCTTTTCACCTTCTCCGCGCTGAATATACGGGCCGTACTTGCCGAATTTGGCCACGATCTTGTTGCCGTCGCCATCCTCGCCCAGTTCGCGGGACACCTTGCTGTAGTTCTTGTCCTGCAGGACTTTCTCCACCTTTATGTGGAAGGGGCCGTAGAACGCCGCGATCACGTCGTTCCACGGGATGTCGCCGTCCGCAATCTTGTCGAAGTCTTTTTCAACATTGGCGGTGAAGTCGTAGTCCAGGATGTCCGTGAAATTCCCCTCCAGAAAGTTGGTCACGATCATGCCGATCTCCTGCGGAAGCAGCTTGCCGCGTTCGGCCCCGATGACTTCCGTCTTGGAATTCTCCCGGACGGTGCCGCCTTCGAGGAGAAGGTTCCGGACTTCCGTCCGCTCGCCTTCCTTGTCGCCCTTCACGATGTAGCCCCTTCCGGTCGTCAGCGTTGCGATGGTCGGTGCGTACGTGGACGGCCTG
>CABTXO010000117.1 GCA_902488725.1 uncultured Bacteroidales bacterium | reverse complement strand
TCCATTGCAGGGGCGCTCTTTCACGCCTAATCATGAAGATATGCCGAGCACAGGGACATCCGGCTCCTTTGTTTCCATTGCAGGGGCGCTCTTTCACGCCTAATCATGAAGATATGTCGAGCACAGGGACATCCGGCTCCTTTGTTTCCATTGCAGAGGCAGCGAACTACAGTGCCGGAAGAAGATGCTTCCAGGCCAGCTTGAGCACGGCTTCGCTCTGCGCGGCGCTGTTGATCCGGGCGAAAATCTCCGGCAATTGGGAAAGGGTGAAAGCGGGGGTGTCGCTGGACAGGGCGATCACGGCCTGTTTCGTCGGCAGGACCACGATGTACTGGCCGAAGAGGCCGGTCGCCATGTAGCCGTCCGGGATGATCCAGATGTGGAAGCCGTACCCCTGCACCTGATAGCCCTCCTCAACTTCCCGCCTGCGGGTCTGGAGCCGGGTGGCGTCCTTCAGGAAGGCGGACGGGATCAGCTGTCTGCCTTCCCACGCACCGCCCTGGAGCAGCAGACGCCCGAAGCGGAGCATTTCATCCGTGTTCAGATGCAGACCCCAGCCGCCGGCGCTCGCCCCCTGCACCTCATCCCAGGCCGGCTTGTCCAGCCCGAGGGGTTTGAAGAGACGGGTGTGGAGGTAGTCCCGGAGCTGCTCCCCGGTCTTCTTCTCCACGATCATGGAAAGGATGTGGGAACCCAGCGTGTTGTAGGTGAAATTCGTGCCGGGGGCATCGTTGAAGGGATGGGCGAAAAAGAGCAGCGGCGCCGTAAGGTGCAGGCTGTTCAGCGCCCCGGTCACGTCGATGCCGTCGGAGGTGATGTACGGAAGCATCGAGAGCGCGTATCGCCGGGCGTAGGCCATCGTCGGATCGGAGGTGTGCCCGCAGGTCATGGTGAGCATGTCCCGGACCGTCACCGCCTTCAGATGCGCAACCTGCGCATCGGTCACGTTCCGGTTCAGCGCGCTCGCCAGCGCGGCGTCCGCCTCCGCCTTCAGGATGTCGCAGACTTTCTCATTCAGCGACAGTTTGCCTTCCTGGACGGCGATGCCGACCGCGATGCCCGTGAATGTCTTGGTCACGGACCACATCGGATGGCGGGCCGTCTTCGCGGACCCGTTCAGCCAGGCCCCGGAAGGCAGATAGCCCGCCTGCCAGACTTCGATGCCGTTCAGCGACTCCCAGACAGCGGGCGCTTCGGCCGCCATGGCCTTCACGGCCGCCTGCAGCTGCGGTTTCTCCCGCAGCGGCTGCGCTTGCTCCGTCCCGGGGACGGGAGCCGGCTCCTCCTTGCCGCACCGGACCGTCAGGGCGGCCAGGGCGACAATCAGGAATATTCGTAGGAACTTGCTCATATTCAATCATTTTACCGGACAAGGGTGGCACTTTGGTACCACCCTTGTCGCACGCAGCGGGGTTCAGTCTTCGGAAGGGGAAGCCACGGCCGCAACGGCGCAGTTGATGCCGTCGATGGCCGAAGAGACGATGCCGCCGGAATAGCCCGCCCCTTCTCCGCAGGGCAGCAGTCCCGGGACTGCATCCGATTCGAAGGTGTCCGGATTCCGGGGGATCCGGACCGGGGAGGAGGTGCGCGATTCAATGCCCAGCAGCAAGGCATCGTTGGTGAAGTAGCCCTTGATGCTGCGCTTCGCCACCGCCGGGAAGGCCTGCTGCAGCCGCGTCACGATGAACGGCGGCAGGAGTTCGTGCAGCGGCGCCGACACGACGCCCGGCTTGTAGGAAGTCTCCGGCAAGTCGTGGGAAATCACCCCGTTGCAGAAGTCGATCATGCGCTGCGCCGGGGCAGCCATGGCATTGGGCTTCTCCCCTTCCGGGGCCGCCGCGTGCCGGGAGGCATAGTCGTACATCTTCTTCTCCAGGTCGTGCTGGAAGGCCAGGCCGGCACATGCCCCCTCCCCGGCGTATTCCGCGGGAATGTCCTCCGGATTGAGCTGCACGACCACGCCGGCGTTGGCGAACCTGCCGCTGCGGGCGGAGTTGGACATGCCGTTCGTCACGACGGTCCCCGGTTCGGTCGAAGAAGGCACCAGCACGCCGCCGGGACACATGCAGAAGGAGAACACCCCGCGCTCCTCGACCTGTTCGGCGAAGGAATATTCCGCCGCGGGCATGCCCGGCCGCCACTGCCCGTGGTAGCGGCTGTCGTTGATGAGGGCCTGGCCGTGCTCCACGCGGACACCCATTGCGAAGCCCTTCGCCTCGAGCGCCCATTCCTTGGACCGGAAGAGGTCGTAGATGTCGCGGGCGGAATGCCCGGTGGCCAGGATCACTTTCTTTGCGGAATATTTCACCGTCCGCGGCTTGCCGGCCTTGGTCGGGTTCCCGCTGTCGAGGGCCTTCACCTCCAGCGTGCCGTCGGCTTTGCGCCTGATGTCCGTGGCCCGGGTGCCGAAATGGTACTCTCCGCCGTGGGCGACGATGCATTCCCGAATGTTCTCGACCACCTTCGGCAGCCGGTCGGTGCCGATGTGGGGATGGGCGTCCACCAGGATCTGGGGATTCGCGCCGAAGTGCACGAACTGATGGAGCACCTCCCGGATGTCCCCGCGCTTGGACGAGCGGGTGTAGAGCTTGCCGTCCGAAAAGGCCCCGGCTCCGCCCTCGCCGAAGCAATAGTTGGAGTCCGGGTCCAGCACCCCTTCCTTGTTCAGCCGGGCGGTGTCGAACTTCCGGTCGCGGACGTTCCTGCCGCGCTCCAGCACGACCGGCTTGCGGCCGAGGGCCAGGAGTTTCAGGGCGGCGAACATCCCGGCGGGGCCGGACCCGATGATGAGCACGGGCTCCGCCTCCGTGACATCCCGGTACTCCGGGATTTCATAGGGTTCGTAGGTTTCAAAGCGGTGGTCGTAGGCCTCGATCTTGTAGCGGTAGACCACGTCGTTGCGCGCATCGATCGAACGGTGGGCGATCACGCAGGTGACACCGGCGTTGGGGAAGGTGGGCTGGTAGGATTTGGTGGGGTCGACCACGTTGATGATGACGTTGCCGCGGAGATTCATTTCCCGCGCGGCGACGATCCGCACGTCATCGGGCCGCAGGTCCCGGCCGACCCTTCCGGTCATTTCAAACTCTATCATGATTTCTGAATGTTTTCCAATGTCCGCCCCCCGCAGGGGGCGCAGTGTTGTTCCTAAAAATCGGCGATGCGGGAGACGGGCGCGACATCCAGCGGCGTCCGCTCTCCGTGCAGGTAGTGGAACCAACCTGCGATGGCGATCATCGCCGCATTGTCCGTGGTAAACTTGCGGGCCGGAAGATAGGTGTTCCAGCCCCGTCTGCGTCCTTCGGCTTCGACCCGGTCGCGGAGCCCGCTGTTTGCGGACACCCCGCCCCCGATCGTCACCTCCGTGATGCCGGTCTGCTTCACGGCTTTGATCAACTTGTCCAGCAGGATGTCGATCAGCGTCTTCTGGAAACTCGCGCAGAGGTCCTCCTTGTTCTTCTCCATGAAGTCCGGATCCTTCGCCAGTTCGTCCCGGACGAAGTACAGCAGGGAGGTCTTGATGCCGCTGAAGCTGTAGTCGAGCCCGGGGATGTGCGGCTTCGCGAAGGTGAACCGCGCCGGATCCCCCTGCTGCGCCAGCTTGTCGATCACGGGACCGCCCGGATAGCCGAGGCCCATCATCTTCGAGCACTTGTCGAAGGCTTCCCCGACCGCGTCGTCGATGGTCTGCCCGAGGATCACAAAATCCAGCGGGCCGTTCACCTGCACGATCTGGGAGTTGCCGCCGGAGACCAGCAGGCAGAGATAGGGAAACGAAGGCTGACGGTTCTCCTGACCCGGCTCCTTGATGAAGTTGGCGAGAACATGTCCCTGCAGATGGTTCACCATCACGATCGGGATGTCCAGGGCGACGCCGAGGGCCTTTGCGAACGAGGTGCCGACCAGGAGGGATCCGAGCAGTCCGGGGCCGCGGGTGAACGCGATGGCGGTCAGGTCTTCCGGCTTCACGCCCGCCTTGTCCAGGGCCTGGCTGACGACCGGCACGATGTTCTGTTCGTGCGCCCGGGACGCCAGTTCGGGAACGACGCCGCCGTAATCCTTGTGCACCTGCTGGCTCGCAATGACGTTCGAGCGCAGGAAACCATCCTCAATGACGGCTGCAGAAGTGTCGTCGCAGCTGGACTCGATTCCCAAAATTCGATCAGACATATTCAAAGATGAATTATGGGGCAAAGATAATGATTTAATCCAAGATAATTGCTAAATTTGTCGATTATGAAAAGGGTGCTGAAGATATCCTGGATCGTCATCGTGGCCATGGCCGTGCTGCTGTCCGCCATCGTGATTCTGCTCCAGTTCCCCGCTGTCCAGACTTCCATCGCACGCAAGGTGGAACAGGCGATGGAGAAAAAGATCGACGGCACGATCAGCTTTTCAAAAATCCATTTCAAGCCTTTCAACGCCCTGGTCCTGAAGGATCTGGCCATCGTGGACAAGCAGCCCGTCCGGCACGGTGACGAGCGCCTGGACACCCTGTTCAAGGCGGAATCCATCGTCACCACCTTCTCCCTCAAGGGTTTGTGGAAGAAGAAGGGACTGCATTTCAACCGGGTGAGCGTCAAGAACGCCTCCCTGCTGCTGACCGGCGGGAACGGATCCAGCAACCTGGCCCGGATCTTCCGGCTCGGAAATGCGCCGCAGCAGGACCGGCCGGTCTCCGGCGACGTGTTCGACATCGACAAGGTTCAGATCGAAGACTTCCGCTTCCGCCTCGTCAACCCGGATCAGGACACGGTCGACGTCCCGTACGGCATCAACTGGGCCGATCTGGACGTACAGGTGGACCGGCTGGACGGCCACGACCTGAAATTCAGCGGCGGCTGCATGTCGGGAGAACTGGACAGGGCCGCCTTCTCCGAAAAGAGCGGCTACTCCGTTTCTTCCCTCTCCGGCAAGGCCGAAGTCGGCCACGGGGCCACCCGCATCGAGAACCTGCGTCTGACCGACCCCTGGTCCCGGATCGACATGCCCCATTTCTCCATGGAATATGCGAACACGGCGGCATTCTCAGACTTTCTGCACGCGGTCCGGATGACCGGTGTCCTCGGCGGCAGCCGGTTGGACGCCCGCTCGCTGTCCTGTTTCGCCCCCGGCCTGCGCGGGAAAAACCTTGTGCTGGATGTGGCCGAAGGAGATGTGGAAGGGACCGTCTCCGACCTGGGCGTCAACCGCCTGTCGTTCACGGAAGCCCGGAGCGGGGTGTCCGGTGCCTTGGAAGGCCGGATAACCGGGCTGCCCGACGTGTCGGCCCTGCAGCTGGATGTGCGGGCGGAAGACTTCCGCTTCACTTCCGAAGGACTGGGCAGGCTGGCCGCCGGCTGGGATCCCTCAGCCAAGGCCGACCTCTCGAAATTCGCCCCCGGCCATGATTTCCTGTTCAACGGCCATGCGGCCGGGCCCCTCGCCGATCTCAAGGTGCTTGGGGACCTCAAGTCCGGCGCGGGCGACCTCACCGCCGATCTGAAGATTTGGCATCTGGGCGACAGCCGCCGTCCGATGCAGCTGGGCGGCAACATCACGACACAGGACCTGGACATCGGTACGATCGCCGGCGTGAAGGAAGTCGGTCCGCTGACCATGCGGGGCACGCTGCATGCCACCCTCGACCGGGACGGACCGGACATCCGGATCGACACCGTGTTCATCGACCGGCTCCGCGCCCTCGGCTACGACTACACGAACATCGTGGGGGCGGGCACCTATTCCCACGAAGCCTTCGACGGCCGGATCATCTGCAACGACCCGAACCTGAATTTCCTTTTCCAGGGCGTCTTCACCCTCTCCGACAAGAGCCGGAACGGGTTGTACAAGTTCTATGCGAATGTCGGCTATGCCGACCTGCAGGCCCTGCATCTGGACAAGCGCGGAATTTCCAAGGTCTCCGGCCAGATTGACGCCAACTACATGCGGATCGACCGGGGCGACATGATCGGAGACCTGGACATCCGCAACCTGAACCTCGAAAACGGGCAGGGACCCCGCCAGATCGGGG
>CABTXO010000116.1 GCA_902488725.1 uncultured Bacteroidales bacterium | reverse complement strand
GGGGGGGGTGGCGGGTGGTGGGTGCCGCCCCCCCCCGCGGTGGGGGGGGGTGCCCACGACGGCCGCCTCGGCTGTCCTGTATTTGCCCAGCAGAGTGGAATAGGCCTCCCGGAAACTCGGGGAATCCATGTCCTGGATGTGGGTGTAACCGACCTTTCCGCCGGAAAGTTTCTGGACCATGTCCTGGCGCTGCCGCACCCAGCGGCGGTACAGCAGGTCGCCGTCGGAGGAGGAAGGCTGGACGAACAATTCTTTCGTCTTGCACTTGCCGTCCTTCTTGATCCCGATTGCAATCTTGGAGCCGGCCTTGTTCGCGAGCAGTCTGTACCAGCTTTCGCCGGCCTTGATTGCTTTCCCATCGATGGTTTCGATGATGTCGCCCGCCTTAATCTCGCTGTCGGCGAGGTTCAGTACACCGCCCGGCAGCACTTCCGCAATGCGCAGACCGTCTCCTGCGTAGTCATAGTCAAAGAGCACTCCCAGTCGGCCGGAGCTCATGCTTGGATTGCCGCGGTATCTGGCCCCCGTATGGGATCCGTTCAACTCCCCGAGCATTTCGGACAGCATGTCCTGGAAATCGTTGTTGTCGCTGATGTAGGGCAGGAAGCGGCGGTAGTTGGCCCCGCAGGCCTCCCAGTCGATGCCGTGCATGGCGGGATCGTAGAATTTTTCCTTGACCTGCTTCCAGATGTGCTCGAACATGTAGGTCCGTTCCGCACGGGGCTTGAATTCGAAGTTGCCGGACATCTCGATCCGTTCCGTGGCCCCCGACGCCATGGTCAATTTCTGGATGGAGCCACCCGAGAACACGTACAGGAACTTGTCGTCGGGAGAAGGAATGAGGGTGCCGCTGACGCCTTTGCGCAGGACGCGGATGTCCCCCTTCTTGATGTCCATCACGCACAGGTCGGAACTTTTTTCGAGCCGTTCCACGTAGTAGAGCCTGGTTCCGTCCTGGGTCAGGTAGAAGTCTCCGAGCATGCCCGAGAATCGGGTCAGGCGCCTGATGCGGGTGTCCCGGTCTTCCAGTTCGAGTTTCAATTTCTCGGGCTTCTTTTCCTGCTTGATGGAATCCTTCTTCTCCTGCTTTTCTAACTTCTTCTCGCTGTCGCCGGAAAGAATTTTGACGATGTCCTCGTCTTCCTTGTCCCGGGCGAACTTGGTCATGGCCTTCCCGTCGAAGAACATGATGTACACGTCCCCTTCGGTGCCCCAGCTGCCGTGGCTCCGGTAGCCGTCCTTGTCGGAGTTCCAGGTCATCGCCTTGCCCTTCAGAGACCATTTGAAGTTGTGGTCGGAATAGCCGCTGCGGGTCAGGTTCGTAATCTTGCCCGTCTCCACTTCGATGAGGGCGACATCCGTGTTGTTCCAGCCGCCGTCCGCCTGGTAGGTGCTCATGAGGAAGCGGCTGTCGGGACTCCACTGGAAGTCCAGATCCCCGTCCTTGTACGAATAGTTCACGCCCTTCAGGAGCGATTTCTCCTTTCCGTTCTTCGTGGATTTGACGACCAGTTCGGTGCGGTCCCGCAGGAAGGCCACCCATTCCCCGTCGGGGGACACGTCCGGCTGGAAGCAGGTCTGACCCTTGTCGGTGAACAGTTCTTCCCGGATGTTGCGGGCGTAGGTGAAATATTTGTCGTCCTTGTTCTCCCGCGAGGCCCGGTAGATGCCCCAGTGCCCGTCCCGTTCGGCGGAATAGTACAGCGTGCGGCCGTCCTTTCCGAAGCTCACGTCGCGCTCCTGCTCTGCAGTGTTGGTGATCCGTTTCGTGGTTTTATATTCAACGGAGGTGACAAACACGTCCCCTCGCATCACGACGGCGATCTCCTTGCCGTTCGGCGAGAGGGCCATGCTGGATGCTCCGCCCGCAAGATTGAGGTCATAGGAAGCGCGGTCGGTTTCGTCGCGCACGACCTGGATTTTCAGTTTGACGGGCTCGGCACCTTCCTGCAGGGTGTAGAGTTCGCCGTTCCAGGAGAAGCAGAGGATGCCGTTGCGGGAAACGGAAAGGAAGCGCACCGGGTTGCCCTTGAAATGGGTGAGCTGGGTGAAATTTCCCGTCTGCCCCAGGCTGCCTTTGTACACGTTGAGCGTTCCGTCCTGCTCCGACAGGAAATAGTAGGTCTTGCCGTCGGCGGCGAACACCGGATTCCGGTCTTCGCCTTGGAAAGTGGAAAGTTTGGTGAAGGTGGCGTTGCCGTCGATCCGCAGTTTCCCGTCGGCAGCGGCCGGCTTGCACAGCCAGATGTCCCGCGTCACGGAAGAGGTGTGGTGCTTGCGGAGCGCGTCTTCGTAGCCCTTGTAGTCTTCGTAGAGAATCGCACCTTCAGCGTTGACGCTCGCGGCCATGACGGGCAGGGAAGTTACGAACTCCGGGCGGCGTGCCGCGGAATCCACCAGGAACAGTTGCGGAGTCCCCGGGAAACCGCCGAAGCGTACATCCTGCTGGATGTTCGCCGAAAACAGCACCTTGTAACCATCCAGTACGCAGAGCGGCGTTTCCCGGCCCGGGTGATCGGTCAGCCGTTTCGGCGTGCCGCCCAGGGCGGAGGTCAAGAAGATGTCTTTGGAGCCTTCCCGGTAGGACGAGAACACGATGTACTTCCCGTCGGTCGTCCACATCGGGTCGGTGTCGTACGCTTCGTTCGATGTGATCTGCCACGCTGTTCCTCCCTGTCTGTCAACTGTATAGAGATCTCCCTTGTACCCGAAGACGACGGTCGAACCGTCCGGGGAGATAGCATTCTTGCGGAGCCAGAGGGGTGTTTCCTGTGCGGACAGCAAGCTGCCGGTCAGGAGCAGAAGCGTGAGCTGGATGAGTGTTTTGTGCATGGTTATACGTTTTTATTTTACAAATATATTCAAATTTGTCCGGATTATTTCACTAATTTTGTCCCAAGCCAAAACGAAATGATATGAGTATCATGGGAAGAATCGATTGCTTCATTTCTTTCATCGATGAGAAACAGGCGCAAAACACGATGGCCAATCTTCGGAAAGAGCCCGAGGTAGCCGGCGTGGAATGCGTTCCCGCAGAGACCTTGAAGAGTACGGCCGCGATCCGGGCGATCGCCGCCAAGGCCGCCGCCCCCTTCACGATGATCTACACCAAGACCACCGACCTGACTTTCGGACGCTTCGCCCTGGAGCGTTTCCTGGGGGTCGCCGAAGATACCGGCGCTGCGATGGTCTATGCCGACCATTTCAACGAAGCGGAGGGGACCCGCAAGTTCGCTCCCGTGATTGACTGCCAGTTCGGCGCGCTGAGGGACGACTTCGATTTCGGCTCCGTGCTGCTCTTCCGCACCTCCGCCCTGCGGGAGGCCGTCGCGCGGATGGATGCGGAATATGCCTATGCCGGCCTGTACGACCTCCGTCTCAAAGTCTCGCAGAAGGGGAGTCTGGTCCACATCAATGAATACCTTTATTATGAAATAGAAACCGACACGCGCAAGTCCGGGGAGAAAATCTTCGACTATGTGGACCCGAAGAACCGCGCCGTGCAGATCGAAATGGAGAAAGTCTGCACGCAGCACCTCAAGGACATCGGCGGCTATCTCGAACCGGAATTCAAACACATTTCTTTCGACGACGATTCCTTTGAATATGAGGCCTCCGTCGTGATTCCCTGCAAGAACCGGGTCCGCACGATTGCCGACGCCATCACTTCCGCGCTCGGGCAGAAGACCACTTTCCCCTACAACGTCATCGTGGTCGATGACAACTCCGACGACGGCACGGTGGACGTGATCCGGAAGTTCCTCGGCGACCCCAAGCTGGTCTACATCCCCCAGGACCGGTCCTATCATGCAATCGGCGGCAACTGGAATGCGGCCCTGCATCATCCCAAGTGCGGAAAGTTCGCCATCCAGCTGGACTCCGACGATGTCTACGCAGACGAGACGACAGTCCAGAAATTCGTGGATGCCTTCCATACGCAGAATTGCGCGATGGTTGTCGGGACCTACAGAATGACCGATTTCCACATGAATACGATTCCGCCCGGCATCATCGACCACCGGGAGTGGACACCCGACAACGGCCGGAACAATGCGCTCCGCATCAACGGACTCGGTGCCCCGCGCGGATTCTATGTCCCGATGCTGCGGACCATCAATTTCCCGACGACCAAGTACGGGGAGGACTACGCGGTGGGGCTGGGGGTCTCCCGCGAGTACCAGATCGGCAGGATCTACGAAGTCGTCTACGACTGCCGCCGATGGGAAGACAATTCGGATGCGTCTCTGGATGTGGAGAAGATGAACGCCAACAATCTGTACAAGGACCGGCTCCGTACCTGGGAGTTGCAGGCGCGGATCGCCCTGAATCGAAAGAATCGGAAAAAACAGTAAAAATTCAAGACCGTGCCGTCTTTTGTGGACGTCAAATCGAAAGATTTTATGTAAGTTTGCACAAAATTTTAAAGTATTCTGAAAATGGCTTACAAAATTTCTGAAACCGACTGCATTGCATGCGGAACATGTCAGGGTGAGTGCCCCCAGGGCGCGATCCACGAAGGCGATGTTTATCATATCGACCCCGAAGCATGCATCGACTGCGGAACGTGCGCGGATGCATGTCCCGTGGGTGCAATTCATCCGGGGGAGTAATTCTCCTGACAACAGAAAGCGGGATGTCCGTGCACCGGGCATCCCGTTTTTTTTGTGTCCGGCGTGAAAATTGATTTGCATATTCCCGAAAAAGCGATATTTTTGTACAGACAAAATTGTTGAACAAAATTGTCGAATCAGGATGAAGGCGAATCAGAGCACGGAACAGGCCATCCTGAAAGCCGCTGAGAAGGAATTCATGGAAAAGGGCTTCGAAGGGGCCCGGACGGTGAAAATCGCCCGGAATGCCGGGGTTACCCATTCCATGCTCCACTACTATTTCCGGACCAAGGAGCAGCTCTTCGACCAGATCATGAAGGACAAGTTCGCCCTGATTGTGGAATCGGTGCTGAAAATCATCGGGGACGAGAGTCTTCCCTTGCTGGAGCGCATCCGGGCCGGCATGTCGGACCATTTCGACTTTTTGGTCCGGAATCCGGAACTTCCGCGTTTCATGATCAACGAAGTGTTGAACAATCCGGACGTCAATGCCGCCTTCCAGAACCAACTGTCCACGAACGGCAGGGGCATCATCCACGACTTGCAGGCCATCATCGACAAGGCGGCGGAGCGCGGGGAAATCGAACGGGTGGATGCCCGGTCGCTCGGACTCGACATCATCTCCCTCAACCTGGTCTCCGCCCTCGCCTTTCCGATGATGCGGCATCTGCTGGGCTTCCCGGCCATGTCCGAACAGGAGTTTCTGGATCGGCGGAAACAGGAGAACATCGAAACCATACTCAAACGCCTACGCAGATGAGAAGCATCAAATATTTGTTGATCACGGGAATATTCCTGTCGCTGGGGTTCCGGGCTGCGGCCCAGCCGACCCTGGACGAATGCCGCAAGCTGGCGCGGAAGAACTATCCTGCCATCCGGCAATATTCCCTGGTGGAGAAAACCCGCGACTTCAGCCTTGCCAACGCGGCCCTGGGCTGGGTGCCGCAGATCGTCCTGCAGGGACAGGCGACCTGGCAGAACAAGGTGCCCGCCTTCCCGGAACAGCTGACGACCCTGCTCGGTGCGTCCGGAGCCGGAATGCCCGGCATGAAAAAAGAACAATACCGGGTCGCGGTGGATGTCAGCCAGACCCTCTGGGACGGGGGACAGTCCCGTGCGGAACGCGCCGTGGCGAAGGCGGAGGCCGACGAGCAGCTCCGTTCGCTGGACGTGGATCTGTACGCGGTGGAAAGCCGGATTGACGAACTCTATTTCGGCATCCTGCTCCTGGACAACCGCATCGACCAGACGGAAGAGATGATCGGCCTGCTGGACAGCAACCTGGAGAAAGTCCGTTCCTTCGTGCGGAACGGCGTGGCCATGGCTTCGGATGCCGTTCTGCTGCTATATAAAAAACTATCCGCCCGTCAGACCATCTCCCAATTTGTGGCTATTCCTGACAGTTTCTTAGCCATGCACGCCCCACCTATCCCTGTGGCATGAGTACT
>CABTXO010000115.1 GCA_902488725.1 uncultured Bacteroidales bacterium | reverse complement strand
ATCAACCAGACGAGCGGGGAAAGGATGGAGACAATGATCAACTCCCGTATGAACCAAAGCGACATGTTGATCGGCCCGGTCCAAAGCACGAACAAGGGATCCTTCCAATTGTCTCCCAAGAAACCGGCTATCCAATCCGGCTTGAAACGGATCACGGACCAATAGCAGAGAAAAGCGACCGCATTCGCGATCAGATAAGGGAGCAAAAGAGAAAACACCCGCTTTTTCAGTTTGCTGCCAAACCATTTTACCTCCGGTTTCCTCGGCGCATTCAAGAAAAACAGATAGCCTGAGATCGCAAAGAACAAAGGCACGCAAATCTCCGTGAAGAGGACGATGCCCTTGCAGACCGCCCCGAGCAGGGGGGTACCCGCCGAGAAATCCGGGGCCGCATGCCGGAAAATGATCCCGACCGTGAGCAGGACCTTCAAAAAATCGATGTAGGCAGTATCTTCTTTCAAGACAACAGCCTTGTGAAGCATTGCATCCATTTGTCCATCACCGTTTCCTCGGAATAAGATTCGATGACTTCCTTGGCCTTTACAGACATCTTTTCCCGCAATTCTCTGTCCCTCATGACCTTTTCCATCGCCGCAGCCAGGGCAACGATGTTGCCTTCCGGGACGATCAGCCCATTTTCTCCATGCGAAACAATGTCCTTCGGTCCGCATTTGAAGTCAAAGCAGACCCCGGGCAGGCCACAGCTCATCCCCTCGATCAGCACCATCGGCAAGCCTTCATAATGCGAACTCATCACCATGAAAGAACTCTTTGCATATTCATTGAAGATGGTTTTCGTTGGCTTGCGAATGCTTGCCGAGCCGCGTATTTCCAAATCGTCAATCATCTGTTCCAGCATCGTCTGCCACTCCCCCTGCCCGAAAATGTCCAAATGCCAGTTCTCCCTCAGCTCTTCGGGCAACAAGGCCCATGCCCTCAACAACCTGTCGAAGCCCTTCTGATAATCCAGGCGTCCGACGGCGATCACTCGGTTCGAATCATGGTCCTCAGGAACTGCAGGAGGACGAAGTGCGGCATTGGGAATGACCGCAAGATTCGGGAGGTCGCCCCAATAGCCGGCATCTTCCCAGGTCAGGACGACAAACTTGTCAAACCTTCGGACAATCCGCTCATCCTGCCAAGTCCTGAACCGGTCGGAGAGTCCCAGAAGCCCGGAACGTCCGTACTGCAGCCGGAAAAACTTGCAATAGTGAAGCTCGAGCACCTTCTTGCTGCCATCTTTTATGGCCGGAATGAAAGAGGACTCGGAAGGGTAAAGCGAGACGACGATGTCCGCCCGTTCCTGCATCAGCAAGTCCGTCAAAGCCTTGCGATGCTTCCGTCGCTTTCGTAAATAGCTGAATATCTTTGCAAAAGGATGGCGGTCATTGTCCACATGATAGTCAATCCCCAGATCGATCATCCGCACATGCTCGGGGAAAGCGAAGAACGGAGGCCTGCCCTGCTGATCCGTAGTGACCACCGTCACATCATGGTGCAGCGTGCCGGAAAGATAACGGACCTTGTTCAGAAGGACACGTTCCATCCCGCCCGGATTATAGACCGAGGCCATGCAATAGATGATTTTCATGTCGCGAAGCCTTCTTCGATTCGTTCCATGTCAGTTTCTTCGGATTCCTCCTCAACTTCGTCTTCATCTCCGTCGATCACCTGAAGCAGGGCCAGGATGCAATAGATGTCCGTCGCGACCTTGGCCCAGATAATGCCTTGGATCGCAATCAACAACAACGAAACCAGAAAGAACCTGTTGAATTTGGGATTCAGGGAAAGGCTGGTGTAAATAAAGAAAATGCAGAAGATGGAAAGACCGATCAACCCGCAATACAAGGTAAAGTTACAGTATCCGATGTCCGTGTTCCATACATAAATTCCGTACAAACCGGTACCGATCATCCAATCATGGAAATTGTCCGGCCATACCCACATCACATCCATCAAGATATCAGTGGATCTGGTCCGGAATTCTCCAGTTTCCACCCAATTGAAGAAACCCTCGAATGCGAACCTCAGGTTTTCCCTTGCTTCCGGATTGGAATCATAAAGAACTTTTGCGACAAGGAGAGTTGAAGCAAGCAGCACAAGCAGGATGAAAAACAGCAGAATCTGACGGCGATCGATGTCACCGCCCTTCTTGACGGTAAAGTATGAGAGCAAGATGTAGCCCAATGCAAGGGCTGCACCAGTGGTGGTGGTCCTTGCAATCATGGAACCCAGAACGGTGATCAGAATGAAGGCGGAAAGATGCCACGCAATTCCGGCTTTGCTTTCATACACCTCCCGGTTTGCCACAAGTTGGTGGGCCACCAGGAGCAAAATGGCCGCAAACCGAACTCCGGCCGTGTCAAGGGCACACCCGATCCCGTACAGACGACCGACACGTTCATAGTAGTCGTAGCCTTGGAAGAATATACTTTGAACAATGGAACGCACAGCCGGGATGTTGTCGATCATCAAGGCAATTGCGCATTGGGACACCGAGACGATCGCCAGGTATTTTGTCAAAAGCGCCAGATCGCATTTCCCATAACAAGCCTTCACCAAGGAAAATGCACCATAAGCTCCACAAAGCCATGTCAGAAAAGACGACCAGTAGGTGACATAGACCGTTTGATCCGTATTGTTCACCGTGATGCTGTACAGGCACCAGACAGAGAAGAGAACCGCCAGCAAAGCGGAAATGACAATCCTTCCGGGAAGGATGAATTCGCGCCTCGTAAAACTTTGAAACAAAAAAAAGGCAAGACCCAAGACTGCCAGCACCATCTTTGTGTTGATGCTCGGCAATATGTTAAGGCTTACAGGGAAGATGAACGCATCGACAACGATGGCAACGAATATTCCCCTCAACAATTTTTTCATGAACCAATCCTATCGATAAAGAAGACCATAGACGAACTTATGGACCGCAAGATAGTACAATTTCACGGCAAACCAATTCTGATGGGCGGCGAAATGCTGCAGGAGCCGCGTCCGAAGCGGCAAAGCCTTGTTTGCCATCGCGAAACCATTCGACTCCGGAAACCATCCATGCCACAGCCGATAATCCGCGACATCGGGGCTGACCAAAAGCGGAAGCTTCAGGTAAAGCTTCAGGTAGTTGACGTAATCCGAAAGATCCGCCGGAAATCCCGAAGCGCGGACAACTTTTTCAACTTCCGCCAGATTCACTTCGATCTCCCTTCTCCTTTCCTCGCTGAACTGCCGGCTGATCGAGGAAGTGCTGACGGCATTGTAGATGTACAGCGGTTCGTGGACCTGTACGACTTCCTTTGCGGCCAGGAACGCTCTGATCATGAACTGCATGTCTTCGCCCATGTTCGCCCCGTTGATGAAACGTATTCCACTATCCTTCAGCAACTTCCTACGCACGAGGAACAGCCACAGATTCCATCTCATGGTCCCCCCCATCAGATTCTTGACCGCCTCGACAGGTGTTGCATAGTCAGCCTGCCGCATGTAACGGGCATTCTTCTCAAAACCGAGATGCCAGTCCCAGCCAAGGATGTCTGTGTCAGGTTTCAGTGCAGAGATGGCAGTCTGGAAGCTCTCCTCCGGCACGGAATCATCCGCATCCAGGAAAGCGAGGTAGTCTCCCCGAGCCGCGTCAAGTCCGCGATTCCTCGCAGCAGCCACACCTCCGTTCTTTTCCTGACGGACGATCTGACAAGGAATCCCGCCGGATTCGGCAAAGGAACGCATGATCCCCGCTGAACCATCCGTGCTGCAATCATCCACGAAAACAACCTCGAAGTCCCTGAAAGACTGATGCTTCAATCCTTCAAGCGCATGCCCTAGAGTTAGTTCGGCATTATAGACAGGAACGATTACACTGATTTTCATCCTTCGAAAGATTTACGATCCGATCAAGGAAAGCCGGGTCCTTCGCATTGAATTTCCGGGCGAACAGAGCCGGCGAAACCTTCAATTCCTCAAAATCCTTTTCACACCAATCGTGCAATTGCCCTTCTCTCCAACCAATGGCCCGCATGCAACCGGTTCCATCCTCTTCCGTATTGAACAGATTCGCTCTCAGGGGTGAATTCCAGCAAAGCGTCTGCATCACGATTTCATCCGGGCAGAAGGTGTTCCGGAACACTTTCCCGGCCCATTCCCGCTTTGCAAGGAACAGGCGCGCCATCTGTTCGGTCACGCTGACCCACTGTGAGCCTTTCTTGAAATCGACCTTCTTGTTCCGCTTGATTCCAAGCATTTCCTGAAAACGGATGCAGCCGGCACGCAGCGTCCTCTTTACGATGCTCTGATTCCTGAAGTCCTCCGGAAACAGATGCCATCTCTGCACCTTCCGGACGAGTTCCGGAGTGATCCGGGTCAAGGTATAACCGATGAACTCCTTCCCCGCGTGCTGATCGAAGAATCCATGAATATAGTCCTGGCTCTTCAAGGGGAGGTCAACCCCTGAAAGCAGATGATAGTACTGATAGGGTCCCTTGGCAAGGGCAGCGTCGAACAGGGCGTACTCTCCTTCCACGACACTGTAATCGCCCCAGCGGATGTCAACCCTGTCCTTCAGAACAAACAATCCTGCCTTGAGCACATGCAACTCCGGCAAAACGGCGACCTTCCGGTCCACATGGACGAAAATGTCGTTCCGCTCATCATCCAGGCAGGAGACAAGCTTCTGGAGGAGACCGAATTCATGATGGGCAAGGATCAGATAGGCGTGCTTCATTTGTACCGGCGTTTCAAGGAACGGAACCACTCGATGGCTGCCCCGACGGGACGGCACCTGTACAGGCGGGAAATCCTGTAAATCCCCGGTTTCGGCCTCCACGCCTGCTTGATCTCACGGGGCAATCCATCATAGACGCTCCACCACTCTCCGAACTTGACAGAAAGGATGTCCCATGGCTTCCCGCCGGTGTAATGGATGTTGCCGGACACCTGCACCTCATCCCAGAGCGCTGCTGAATATTCTTTCACAAAATCAGCCTTGTACTGCGGAAGAAAGAAGGTTCTGATGCCGTTGAAAACCGGGCTTACAGGAAGCGCCCTGCCCTTGCAGACCTGATTCAGCGCATCCTGGTCAGGGAACTCCAGATAATCCACCTTGCATGCCTCCAGCAATTTCGACGAAACACCCTCCTTCCGCATCAGCTCCAGATTCATGATCAAGAATCCCGAGTTGAAATATTCGTCCGCCTTGCAGCCCAACGCTTCGAAGCGTGCGGCCTGCTGTTCAATCGGAGCCTCGTAAACGGCTGCAAGATAATTGTTTCCAAGATCCGTCTCCCGGTAAAGCCGGCCCATGTCCTGACGAACAACCACATCGCAGTCCAAATAGAGAATCTTGTCACATTCCGGCAGAATCTCCGGCAGCAGGAGGCGGAAGGAAGCGGCCTCGGTGTAGCGCGGATCCGTGTAAATCCCCGACAATCTGCCGGCAAGGGGAATGTACGCAAACTCGGCGCGTCCGGCAGCCAGCCGAAGCAGCTTGTCCTGCATGGAAGTAGGGATTTCCGCCGTAACGAGGCAGATTACCCTGAACCGGTCATTCGATGCGTCCATCAGCGACTTCAGCATCGTTGCCGCAGGTACGAAGTAATTGGGAGTAAAGGCGATAGCGATAGGAATCATCTTCATTTCAGTTATTTGCCGCGCCCGCCGCAACAGAAAGCCAAGGTACGCGGCATGATCCTCTCAAGAGCTTTGTAAAGCATGATACAAACCAGGATGACTACAACCGGAACCAGAAGGTAGCGGATCCAAGTCGCAGCCAGCCCGGTGCCAAGCAATCTTTGGAACAGCCCCTTCGTCCAACCAAGGATATAGACCTCATGAGCAGCGTAGATGAAAAACACGGTTGACGCAAGGTTGGTCAACCAATTCTTAACTTTCCCATTGGCCACTACCCTGTCCATCATGTTCATGAATGAGATCATGCCCGCAGGATAGAATGCACGCAGAAGCCATTCGTGACTTGGGGCATTCTGGTAAAAGGCTGCGATTGGAAGCAGGATGACTGCACCGATGTAAGCAGGCCATTCAACCTTTCTGCAAAGAGCCAGCATGTTGATCCCATTGACGATAGCAAGGCTGCATTGGTGATATTCATTGCCTCCTCCATTCTTGTGTTCATTT
>CABTXO010000114.1 GCA_902488725.1 uncultured Bacteroidales bacterium | reverse complement strand
GCGACGGCCCTCGGCTACGGTCTGGCGATGATTCTGTTTGCGGGTCTGCGGGAGCACCTGGAACTGAACGATGTCCCGAAAGCCTTCCGCGGGGTTCCCATCGCCTTCATCACCGTCGGCATCCTGGCCCTCGCCTTCATGGGCTTCTCGGGAATAGTATAGTTTTTGCAGGAAAGCACGCTGCTGTGAACGGAAAATAATTTTTAAACCATTTATTGTATATTGTATGAAGAAAGTGATTTTGGTCCTCGCGACCGTGCTGTGTTTCGGGGTTCTCGCCAATGCGCAGCCCAAAGCTCTCGGTGTCCGTTTGGGTTATGGTGTCGATTTGAGTTACGAACATTATGTCGGCAATGATTTCCTGGAGTTCGAACTCGGACTGGACGGCTACAAGAGTGCCTTCCATGTCGACGGGATCTACAACTTCGTGATCGCCGAACCGGACTGGACGGCGGGCTCCTGGGAGTTCTACGGCGGTCCCGGCGCTTCCTTGGCCGTCTGGAACCATGAGAAGGCCAACAATGTCTTCGCGGGCATTCTGGGCAACCTGGGACTGGGCTACACCTTCAACATCCCGCTGCAGGTGTCCCTGGACATCCGTCCGCGCATCATGTTCGGAGACGGCCACATCTGGGAAGACGGCATATTCTCCTTCGGTCTCGGCATCCGCTACGCATTCTAGCGTGTTGCCTTGTGATTCAGACCGGCGGTTCCTTTTGGGGGCCGCCTTTTTTTGTTACATTTATCGAATTTGTTCGTTTTGTTGATTGGATCGATGGAAAACCGTATGACAGAAGATGTGTTGACGGCTGCCTTCGTGCAGTTGCAAAGAAGGGGACGGACGCGTGCCGAGGATGCCTTGCAGGAGGCATTCTGCCGATTGTGGGGACGTGACTATTCCTTCCGGACCGTGCAGCAGGCAACGGCGATGCTGCTGCGGACGAGCCGCAACATCACGATCGACGAGATCCGCAGCCGCAACCGCAGGCCCACGGTGTCGCTGGACGAACGGATCGGGATCCATGCGGAAGAGACAGATTCGGCGCGTGAGCGGGAAACGCTGTTCCGGCAAGTGGAAGCTTCCATCGAGCAGGAGCTGACCGACAAACAGAAAACAATCATCTGTCTGCATGAATATGAGGGGGAAACCCTGGAAAGCATCGCCCATGAACTGGGCATGCAGCCCGCCGCCGTGCGGATGCAGATTTCCCGGGCGCGCAAGCTGCTCCGGGACAAATTCAGAAAGGAATATGAGAACATTTGACGAACACATTACCCGGTATTTCGAGGGACAGACTTCCCCGGAAGAAGAGCAGGAACTGGCCGCCTTCCTTGCTTCACCTGTGGGGCAGGGGGCCGAGTATGACGAGGTCCGTGCCGTGATGGCGTACTTTTCCGTGGGGAAGGCCCTCCGGACGGCCGCTCCCGGGGTGAAGAAACAGATGCCCGCCCGTTCCCGTTTCGCGCGGATTGCCGCTGCTGCCGCCGTGGTCGCTTTGCTGGCCGGAACCGGCATTTCCCTGCACAGGAATAAAGAAATTACAGAAATGAAGAACACGCTTGCAGAACTTCTGGCAGATGATTCCCGGCCGGATGTGGCGGAAGGACTCGGCGAAATATTCAAATGACATGAAAAAATTGCTCTTGACAACAGGGCTCCTGCTCTGCCTCGCATTTGCTTCCCATGCCCAGGACGGTCTGCTGACCAACCAGATTTTCCGGGGTGCAGTCGAGGGAAAAGAAATTTCGGACACCCGGATCTCGGGCCGTCAGCTCAGACCCTTCAAACTGACCCTTTACCGGCACCGCAAGGGCTTCGTTTCAGAAGAAAACCTGCTGCGGATGGCGGACTGGATTCTGAAAGATGCCGAAAAAGCAGCTGACCGGGAGACGGAATTCCAGAACGGAAAACTCATCTATGCGTTGGTCCGCTTCGAGGATGCCCGCGTCGGAAACAAGTACATCTGTTTTCAGGTGAAGTCCCGGAACGACCAGGACAAGACTTACAGGTTCACGCTGGTATATCTGGAGGGACGGGCGACGCTCCAGGATCTGGAAAGAATGTTCAAAAAATAAGCAGTCACAAGGAAGAATATGAAAAGAACAGCTATTGCAACAGCGGCTCTGCTGCTGACGGCGGCGCTCTCCCTGCCCGCGCAGTCGAAACGGGACACGGTGGTGGTCATCCAGACCCGGTCGGACACGCTGACCTTGACACGCAGCCAAGTCGGTACGACGAAGATTCGGAACCGGGCAGGCATGGACTTCGATACGCATTTTTATGAAAAAGTCTGGAACAAGATCCGCAGCAACGAGATCGATCCCTCCGGAATCGGGTTGGGGCTGATCGGAACCACCGCTCCGGCCCCGTTCGACTTCAACATGGGAAATTCGATCGAAATCTACCTCCATTCGCTGCAGAACTGCAGATCGAATGGCCACGTGTTCTCCTACGGACTCGGCTTGGACTGGAAGAATTTCACCTTGACCGGAAAATCACGGATGGTCAAGACCGGGGATGCATCCATCACGACGGAGGACTACCCTGCGGAGACGACGCCCAAACTTTCCCGGCTCCGGGTCTTCAGTTTTTCCTTCCCGCTGCTGTACAGCTATGATTTCGGAGGAGGCTGGGGATTCACGCTCGGGCCGGTGCTGCAATTGAATGCCGGGAGCAGGATTTCGACCAAGTACCGGGATGCCGGTCGGCACAAGATCAAGGATGTGGACAAGAAGGTCCACTGCAATGTTGTCACGGTGGACTTCATGTTCCAGCTCAACTTGAAAGAGGTCAGTCTCTTCGTGAAATATTCTCCGTTCAATCTGATGGACAAAGCGTATTGGCCCGAGTTTCAGCATTTCTCGGTCGGCATAGCCCTGTAAGTTCGGGGGTGTGACGACACAAGGGTGGAACTTCGGATCCACCCTTGTGCCATGCATGCCCGGAGTCGTCCGGGAAGGGGGCTATCGCTCGATTGTGGCGTCGCGGTCGGGACCGAGGGAGAGGATGGAGATCCGGACTTTCAGGTAGTCCTCCATGAAGGCGACATAGTCGCGGAAGGCTTTCGGAAGGTCTTCTTCCCGGCGGATGCCGGTCAGGTCCTGCTTCCAGCCGGGGAAGCGCTTGTACACCGGCTCGATGGGGGCGGCGAGGTCGAAGGGCACCCGGTCGGTTTCCAGGCCGTCCACCCGGTAGGCGGTGCAGACCTGGATGGCCTCGAAATCGTCCAGGCAGTCGGACTTCATCATGATGAGGTCGGTGACACCGTTCAGCATCACGGTGTACTTGAGGGCCACGAGGTCCAGCCAGCCGCAGCGGCGGGGACGACCGGTCACGGCGCCATATTCATTGCCCACCCGGCGGAGCATTTCGCCCGTTTCGTCGAAGAGTTCGGTCGGGAAGGGACCGCTTCCCACCCGGGTGCAGTAGGCCTTGAAGATGCCATAGACCTTTCCGACACGGGAGGGGGCGACTCCGAGTCCGGTGCAGACCCCGCCGACCGTGGTCGAGGATGAAGTCACGAAGGGGTAGGAGCCGTAGTCGACATCCAGCATGGAGCCCTGCGCCCCTTCCGCCAGCATCGGCTTCCCGTCCAGCCAGCCATTCACGAAATATTCACAGTCGACCAGCCGGAATTGCTTGATGAATTCAATCGCTTCCATCCAGGCGGCCTCGTCCTTGTCCGGGTCGCATGCGAAATGCAGATCTTGGATCTGCTGCAGATGGCGGGCTTTCAGTTTCGCGAAACGCGCGGCGAAATCGGGGGCGAGGATGTCTCCGACACGGAGTCCGTGCCTTCCCACCTTGTCCGTGTAGGTCGGGCCGATGCCTTTCAGGGTGGATCCGATCTTGCCCTTGCCGGCAGCTGCTTCGTTGGCTGCATCCAGCAGGCGGTGGGTAGGAAGAATCAGGTGCGCCTTTTTGGAGATGACGATCTTTTCTTGGGGATTGACTCCCATTTTCTCCACATTGCCGCATTCTTCCCGGAAGGTGACGGGGTCGAAGACCACCCCGTTGCCGATCACATTCACGGATCCTTCCCTGAATATGCCGGAGGGGATGCTCCGCACGACGAAGCTCTTGCCGTCAAAGTGGAGGGAATGGCCCGCGTTGGGACCTCCCTGGAACCGGGCTACGGCAGGGTAACGCCCGGCAAGCACATCCACGATCTTGCCCTTTCCTTCATCTCCCCACTGGAGACCCAGGACCACATCGATTTTGCTCATATTCGTGTCAATTACAAGTTTCGTACGTCAGAACGGAAGGTCGTCGGAAGGAATATCCCCGACCGTGGGTTCCTGTACCTCGGGCTGTGCCGGAGCTGCAGGCGCAGCCGGTGTCACGGGTGCTGCAGGCGTGGCAGGTGCGGCGGGGGTGGCAGGCGCTGCGGGAGTCTGCATGGGCGTGCTGTAGGCGGGCCGCTGTGCTTCCCGCCCTTCGTTCTGCTGGGCGCCCGGGTTGTCGCTCTTTCGGCCGAGCAATTGCAGGTTGTCCACCGTGATTTCGGTGGTGTAACGCTTCTGCCCGCTCTGGTCGGTCCAGGAACGGGTGCGGATCCGGCCCTCGATGAAGAGCTGCGTTCCCTTCTTCACAAATTTCTCGGCCACATCCGCGCTGTTCCGCCAGGCGACGATGTTGTGCCATTCCGTGTTTTCTCGAAGTTCTCCATTGCGGTCACGATAACGCTCCGTCGTGGCCAGGGGAAAAGTGGCCACCTTTGCGTTTCCGGCATTGGGGTTGGAGCCGTTGTCCAGGTAACGTACTTCGGGATTTTTTCCAACGTTACCGATCAGCATGACTTTGTTCAGTGACATCTTGCGTGTTGTTTAAGCGTCAATAATGCGGTCTTGGCGAACACCGCCAAATCCTATGCAATTTACGGAATATTCCCGGAATTTCCTACAAAAATAAAGCGTTCGCCATCGCCGCGCAGTCGGGCTGCAGGCCGGTCATGCAGGAATAGCCGGTCACGGCCTGGTACAGGAGCCAGCGCTTTCCGGAGACGTACTGGCAGCCTGCGGCTTCCATCCGGTCCGCCACGGCCGCGAAGGCGGGGGTTTTGTAGTTGGCTTCCAGGAGGACTTTCCCGGCGCGTGCGTTCGCCCCGTAGCGGTCTTCCCCGGCGAAATCTTCCACGGTCAGTCCGGCGATTTCAGGAAGCGGGACCGGAAGGGTGTAGAGGATCAGGTCGCATTCGCGGAGGGCGGCCCGGAAATCGGCGATGGGATCGACCAGGAAGCCGTAGCCGGGCAGGTCTTCGGCGAGGGCCTGCGCCTTTTCCGGCGTCCGGTTCATCAGCGCGGTCGCAAAACCCAGTTCCGCCGCCGCCACCGCCGCAGCCCGTCCCGCTCCGCCGGTTCCGACGACGAGGGCCTGGGGCTGCTGCAGGAATAAGCCGCCCAGGTTCTGCCGGAAGAATTGATGGATTTTCACCAGGAAGCGGTCGGGATATTCCTGCCGGAAATCGTCGGTGATGCCGGGATAGTAGGCTTCCGCGATCGAGAGGAGAATCCCGCCGAAGTCGGCGTTGTGCGCCTCGACGCCCCGGTCGGTCTTCACCAGCAGGTTGGTCGCGCCGATGCGGGCGGCGGGTCCAGCGATGAGCCCCTTGCCTTCACGGGAAAGGGCCAGCACCTTCTCGAAGGTGCGCTGCTTGAAAGGGGCCGTGACGTTCACGGCCTTGTAGTCCCGCAGGAAGCGCTCCCAGGCGGCTTCGAAATCGGGAGTGTCAATCAGGTCGTAGGAATAG
Organism: uncultured Bacteroidales bacterium; assembly: GCA_902488725.1. Taxonomy (GTDB): domain Bacteria; phylum Bacteroidota; class Bacteroidia; order Bacteroidales; family UBA932; genus Cryptobacteroides. Next base: position 424 of record CABTXO010000114.1, on the reverse strand, counting down.
GCCGAACCGTCCGGCTGCCGCCGGTCTTGGTAGGCGGCGCGGAACAGGAGCGGACTCTTGGAATCCTGCAGGGGGTGGCCGATGAGGCCGAATTGCTCTTTCATGTTGCAAATGTACGCAACTTTCCGCTTGTTTCGCCGCTGGCATGATAATGGCAGCGAAATCAAGGGTACTACTAATAACTATTCAAGTAATAACTATTCAAGATGAAATCACACTTCACACATTTTATGGCTCTCATTTTCGCCTTTGCGGTCATGCTGAGTGCGGCGGCGTCACTTTCTGCCCAGCGGCTTCAGAACGGGAATTACCAGACCATCGGCTTCCTCAAGGACGACGGTACTGTGCAGGACGGCAACTACCGGACCATCGGCCACATCAAGAGCGACGGTACTGTGCAGGACGGCAGCTATCGGACGATTGG
>CABTXO010000113.1 GCA_902488725.1 uncultured Bacteroidales bacterium | reverse complement strand
CGCCGGCGGCAAACTCGTATTGCAAATATTTCAGCACGACCGTGGCACCGGGCTCGGCCCCGAAGGTGACCTCGCCGGTCAGCGGCGTGAAGTCGAAGGCGTTGCCGTCCGCGCGCTCCTTCAGCCGGAAGGAACCCTTGACGGACACCTTCTTCACCTCGGGCTCGGACTCCAGATCCTTGTGGACCGTGTGCTCGAAGAGGTCGTAGGAATATTCAAAAATCCCGGCCTCGTAGTCGACCTTCAGCGGAGAGAGGCGTCCGAAATATTCCTCGAGCAGTTCGCTCTCCGGAAGGCCGACGGCATAGCGGATCTTCCAGTCCGGGTAAAAATGCAGGGAATGATCGATCTCGGTGCCGTTGTCCGTCACGCTGTGATGGACGGTTCCGGCCGGTCGGGTGCATTCGTCGATCTCGTGGCTGACCCCGTTCTTGTCGATGGCGAAGACGGTCACGTAGGCCGGCATCTGATCCCCGTCGGCCGTGGTCTCCATGACCGGGGCGTTCTTGAACAGCCGGATGTCCTGCATGCCGGGCAGCCGGCCGCTGGAATAGAATCTGCCCCGCTCGATGTCGCTCCCCAGCGCGGACCAGCAGTTCAGGATCTCCACCCCGCCGTCGTCCATCAGCATGCAGACGACCGGATTGACGTCCTGGCCGATGTTGCCCAGAAACAGCCCCCTGCACTTGCCTTCCAGCCCTTCGACCGGATGGTCGCCGGCTTCCCACTGGCCGGCGGCTTCCGCCAGGTTGAAGATCACCTGCCCGTCCTCCGAGATGCGGACGGTTTCGCGGCCCGGCATGATGTCGACTTCCTGTTCCAGCCCCCAGCCGTACACCCTCTCGGTGATGTCCAGCACGCCGCCTTCCCCCTCGCGGATGACCGCAGGATAATTGAGCGTGCCGTCGCGCAGGCTGATCGTCGGGGAATAATTGAGCGTTCTGCCGCCGACTGCCATGTGGATGTTCGTGTTGCCCATCGCGTCGCTGAGGTTGCATTTCAGGAAGAAGGGCCCCTTGCCCTTCCAGATCTGCCGGCCGGAAGCCGGATCCAGCTGTTTCTCGAACATTTCGAAGGAATATTCACTGACGGTGATCTCCGCTTCCCGGTCCCGGGGCAGCACGAAGTACCATTCGTCGCCTTCGGTCTGCACGATCGGAGCGTCGGGCGCATTGTAGAGCGTCCGGTAGTAGCCGTACCGGGCATCTTCCTTGAAGGTGGTGTCGGAAGTGGAATAGCCGCAGCAGGCCACGGCAACGAGGTCGGGTTCCTCCCAGCTGACCGAGATTTGCGGGAACTGGGATTCGCTTTCGGCGGTTGCTCCGCCGGTTGCTTTGGTCTTGCAGGCGGTCAGGAGGACGCAGGCTGCGAGAAGGGCTGTCAGGATCTTTTTCATTGCAGGATTATCGTTGGTTCATTGGTTACGGAAAAGTCGTTGCCAAATGTACGGAATATTTCCGGAGAATTCCAACTTCCGTCCGGAAATGCCCGGAAATCCATCCGTTTGCGAATATGTTGAAAAAAGCGTATATTTGTCTTTTGTAAGCCAAAATCTCCGCATGCCGGATACTGAAACCATACACCCCCTCGATCCCGAAAAGGTCTATTATTCGATGGACGAACTGACCCTCGACACCGACGAGGGCCCGGTGACGCTCAAGCTGGGTGCATGGCTGAACCACGATCCGGTCCGCATCCACCGCCTGATCGTCCGGGAGAAGACGCTCCAGGTCGATGCCATCGAGATCTACAATCCGCTGATGAGCAAGCTCCGCCGCGCGGATCAGGATTACTACAAGAAGTTCATGGGGCTGAACGTGCCCATCGATTTCCCCGGCTTCGCGCCAGATACCCTGGCGAAGATTCCTTTCGAGAACGATCCCATCGGATTCTACAAGTGGTGGCGCAAGGGCAAGCACGAGGACAAGGTCTACCTCTCCAAGGTGAACCAGTTCCGGCTCTTCCAGAAGGTGTCCCTGATGGAACCCAAGACCATGCTGAAGAAGGATCTCGATTTCGTCCGTTCCTTCTGATTTTCTGTCGACTATGCAACCGGACTGGCAAGCGTTTCTCGGAATCGACACGGCGGCTTCCGCGCAGGAGCGCCGTACCGATGTCTGGGACAATGAATATTCCTGCAGTTATTCCGCAGACGGCACACGTCTGCTGGATGCCGAGAATTTTCCCGGGACCGTGCGGGTCCGGGAAGGCACGCAGGTGATCTGTGATGAAGTTTTTGCTTTTCAGGACTATATGGACGAAGAGCGCCGGCTGGGAGAGGCGATCCCGCCCGAGGAGCGGATCTCCTTCCTCGAACGCATATTCCTTCCGTCCAGCCTCACGCACATTGGCGTGATGGCCTTCCGCGAATGCGGCTGGATGCGCGGCATCCGTCTTCCGAAATCGCTGCAGGTCATCGGCGAGGCGGCCTTCGCCGGCTGCTGGGAACTCCGATCGGTCGCCTGTCCGGCCTCCCTGCGGGTGATCGGGGACGACGCCTTCGCCGAATGTTTTTCCCTGGAGCGGGTCCGGCTGAACCGCGGCCTGAAGGCTCTGGGGGCCGGGGCGTTCTATTATTGCGAATCCCTCGAAGAAATCGTGATGCCCTGCGACCTGGACTTTCTGGGCGGGGGCGTCTTCGAAGGCGCGCGCGCCCTGAAACGCATCTATGTCCGGAAGGAACTGCGCGAAAAATACAAATCCCTGCTGCCGGAATCCCTCCACCGAAAATTACGCAACCTGTAAGCCAATGAATGATTTGAAAGGCCGGAGATTCACGGTCAGGCACGATTCCCCCTTGCTGGAATATTTGTTCGAACTTTTCCCGGACCAGAGCCGGAAGGGCGTCAAGGCCTATCTGTCCAACGGTCAGACGCTGGTGAATGGGGTGTCCGTGACGGCCTTCGACCATCCGCTCCGGACGGGGGACGAATTGTTCATTCTGGCGAAAGGGGTCTCCATCGTGCGTTCCGAAAGGGAGAATGCGCAGGAGACTGCGCACGAACTGGGGGTGGAAATCGTCTATGAAGATGCGCACTGTCTCGTGGTGAACAAGGCGTCGGGACTGCCGACGATCGCGACGCGCGGAGCCCGGGCGGACGGATCCGCCAAGCGGGAGAAGACGGTATATTCCATCCTCACGGCCTACATGAAGGGCAAGGCCCACTCCGAGCGGGTCAACCTGGGGCGCAGGGGCAAGCTTGCCACCCGCGTGTTCATCATTCACCGGATCGACCGGGGGACGTCGGGGCTGCTGCTGTTCGCAAAGGACGAGGAGACCAAGAACCTGCTGCAGTCGCACTGGAACGACCTGATCCGGGAACGGAAATATGTCGGGATCGTCGAAGGGGTTCCCGCCCGGACAAACGGTGTCGTGGAGTCCTGGCTGCGGGAGAATCCAAAGTCGCTGGTGGTCGAATCGCTTCCGGCCGACGACGGATCCGGCAACTGCAAGCACGCCGTCACCCGCTTCAAGGTCCTGGAACCGTGGATCCGGCCGGACAACGCGTCGAGCACCGACCCCAAGATCGCATACTCGAAGATCGAGTTCGAACTGGAGACCGGGCGGAAAAACCAGGTCCGGGTGCACTGCAAAGCACTGGGATGCCCCATTGCCGGTGACAAGAAATACGGTGCTTCGACGAATCCCCTCGGCCGCCTCGCCCTCCACGCCAAAACCCTTTCCTTCCTGGATTCCGTCTCCGGCAAGCTCCTCACCTTCGACAGCCCGATCCCGAAAGGATTCTGACTGTCGGCGATGGGAAAAGCTCTGCCGGTCAGCCCCTTGCATAAAATCATGTGCCGCAAAATCGGTACATGGAAAGATGCAAAGGATTGCTGCCGAGGGTGATGCTCATAGCCGCAAAAATTTCCGGATCTGATTCGGGGCTGCAGTGGTCGCCCGGGACAAGCGCCGGGACAAATCCGCCCGCTTTTCCGGGGACCATCCCAGCACAGCTTTCACATTCTCCAACTTGAGCGTATTCCGGACATATTCAATCAGCTCCACGTAGGCCGTGTCCGGCTGAGGCGACCAGTCCATCACGATGTCGTATTCACTGCCGGTGTTGGCATTCATGGCTTGCACCATCGTGCGGTAGCTGCGCTCGAACTCGTGACTGCACACCAGTTCCCGCCGATATCCAGTCCCGCATCTGTGCCACACATGCTTCCGGCCCTTCCCGATCGGACCGTAGCAGGAGACCAGCGTGTTGTAGTCGACGGGACTGTAGAGCGAGATGATGAAATCGGTCAACTGCTCCTGTTCTGCCTCGCGCAGTTTTCCGAACATCCTCCGGAGTCTCGCATAATCCAGCCACAATTTTTTCCGGAAACAGGTCTTCACCTCAGCGACCGCGGCCTTCAGGTAATACGAGGCGATGTGCAGGTTGAGCCGGTCCGAAAAAGGATGGTCGCAGACCGCATACGGCAGAAAATTCCAGCGGGATTCCGTGACGTCCCGTGTAAGCATCTTCTCCACCGGATTGTTGTACAGGTAGTTCAGGCCGGTCTTCGCTTTCTTCAGCCCGGACTTCAAGGCACTGCCGAAGGGACGCCGGAACAGCCCGCCGCTCCTTCCGGTGTCCAGGTTGGCGGCCCTGCTGAATGTCCTTGCCGTTTCCTGCTCGACACGCAACAGGCTTTCCCTGAACCTGGCTTTCAAGGCTTTGTGAATATGGTCGAACATCAGACAGAGTCCGACTACGATGACGTCCGGGTATTTCCGGACGATGACGGCGAAGATCGTGAAATAGACAAGCCGATCTTCCAGGGTGTAGAAGAGCAGATTCCCGTTGATGGTGTTCTGATAGGTGTGGACCAAGGTGTCCGGGAAGAATTTTCTGATAGTTCTGTTCGTTTTCATGGTTTAAGCAGCGGCATTCCCGCCTGAACAAAGATAGGAAAGTTTCTCCGAAACTTCGCCGGCGATCTGCAACTTGTTTCGTGCCTGTTTCTTGCGAATTTCCATGTACCGCAAAATCGTTACATGGAAATGTGTAAAAGTTTGGTTTTCAGCATGATGCTCATCTCCGCTTGACACGCTCGATGAGCGCAGGGCACATTGCGCAGCGCACGGAAGGCAGGGCGGCGGAGCGGAATAGGGGGCAGGGCGGCGGAGCGGGGAGACGGGGATTCGCGGGGAATGGTTATCTTTGCAGAAATGATTTTGAACATGAAGAATCGGATGTTTTTCTGGATGGCGTTCGCGGGCTGCCTGGCCGGGTCTTTCCCGGTTGCCGGGCAGAAGAAAGCGATGGACCATGATGTGTACGACAGCTGGCAGCGCGTGACAGGCGTGGATATGACGCCGGACGGCAACGTGCTGGTGTACGGGATCGAACCGCAGGAGGGGGACGGGGTGCTGTTCGTGCGGAACATGACGCCGGTGGACCGGAACGGCCTCCGGACGCCGGGTGGAACACGACGGTCGCGCAAGGCGGCTGCGCCTGCCGAGTTGCAGATTCCGCGCGGATGTTCCGCCCGTCTGGATCCGCAGGGCAAGTACCTCTACTGCCGGATCAAGCCGCAGTTCGCGAAGACACGCCGGGAGAAGATCGCCAAAAAGAAAGCCGAAGATCGGACCAGGGACACGCTCGCCGTGGTCGACCTGGTCCGGATGACGGTGCGGAAATATCCGGTCGTCACGGCCTTCGACACGGGATTCGACGCGATGCCGTTCGTGGCGTACAAGTCCGAATGGAAGGTGAAGGCCGACACGGTGAAGAAGACGCCGGCCGGGAAGCGGGAGGGACTGGTCGTGCTGGATCCGGCGACCGGCCGCGCCGACACGGTGCTGCGCGTGGACAAGTTCGTCTTCGACCGAAGCGGACGCGCGATGGCATGTACCGTGAAAAAGGACAAAAAGGACACCACGACGGCGAACGAGCTCTGGCTGGCTGCATCCCGGGACGGCCTGCAGGAAGCTGCGAGGCTTTCGCGGGGTGCTGAATATTACGGTACGCCGGCGTTCAGCGACGACGGGGTGCGGGTGGCGTGGACGGAGTCGGCGGACACGAATGCCACCGGCAACAAGCGGTGTGCCCTGTTCCTGGCCGAACGGCTGATACCGGTGGGAACGCCGGGAAACAGCCCTGTGCCGGGTGCCGCTGCGCAGGGGGACGGGCCGGCCATGCCGGTCCTTCCGGTCGACATCCGGAAACTGGTGGAGGCGGGGGGCGTTGTGGCTGGGAACGAGGGGTGGGCCCT
>CABTXO010000112.1 GCA_902488725.1 uncultured Bacteroidales bacterium | reverse complement strand
CGGGTGGCGGGGGCCCCCCCCTTTCAAGGGGGCCCGGGGGCGTAGCTCGGTCGGGGGCCTCCCCCCCTTCCGCGGGTCTTCCCGGGATCGACGCCCGGCGCTCCTCCTCGGGTGGCTATCCTTCCGCAAGAATGCGGGAATACGTTATTCGGCCGGGGAGGCGGCGCTGATGGCGAGACGGTAGCGGCCGCGGAGGACATGCCAGCATATTCCCAGATACACCGCGATGAGGATGGTGTGGACCAGGAGTTTGAGGAGGATGGGGCCGGCGGAGGCTTTCCCGATCAGGGCCTCCCGGAAGAAGAGGTTGTCCAGGCCCATGGAGAGGCCGTAGACGGCGAGCATGACGGCGAGCAGGCCCAGGATCCGTTTCCAGTTGTAGGGGATCGGATAGTACTTCGCACCGAGGACCGCACTGATCACGAACATCGTCACGTAGCTGGCCAGATGGCCCCAGGCGGCCGCCCAGTAGGAAAACCGCGGCATGAAGCCGATGTTCACGACCGTGGTGACGAGCAGGCCGGCCAGGGTGATCCAGATGGCGATTTTGGTCTTGTCGGAGAGTTTGTACCACATGGACACGTTGAAGAGCATGCCCAGCAGGATGTAGGACAGCAGCATGATGGGGACGATTCCGATCCCGACCCGGAAGTCCCGCCCCAGGATCAGGGACAGCACGTCGATGTAGAGGATGACCCCCAGGAAGATCAGCCCGCAGAAGGCGGTGAAATATTCCATGACGATGGCGTACAGCTGCGTGGACCCCTTGTCCTTGGCCCGCTGGAAGAAGAAGGGCTCGGCGGCGTAGCGGAACATCTGGATGAACAGGTTCATGATGATCGCGATCTTGACGGCCGCCTGGTAGATGCCCAGGCTGGAGCGCCAGGCCTCGGAGCCGGTGTCGAAGAAGCGGAAAAGCACCCGGTCCATGAAGTCGTTCGCGATGCCCGGCAGGGTGGAGACCATCAACGGAATGGAGTAGGCCAGCATCTTCCGCAGGAGCTTCCCGTCCAGCTTCATCGTCATCCGGGACAGTTCCGGCAGCATCAGGACCGCGCAGACGACGCTGCTCACGAAGATCGCGAAGATCGGATAGGAGAAGTCCGGCGCGGCGGACACGAAACGCTCCAGAAAGGCTACGGGATGCTTCGGGAACACCAGGAACAGGTAGAGGTTGGCGAGGGTCTCCGTCAGGATTTTCGCCGTCTTGATGATGGCGAACTTGAGGGCCTTGTGTTCCTGGCGGAGCTTGGCGAAGAGGATCGCCGTAACGGAATCCAGCAGCAGAATGCCGCCGATGTACAGGACCACGGATGCGAAGCCGGCATAGCCGAGGGCTGCGGCGATCGGACGGGCGAACAAGAGCAGAGCTGCCAGGAAGAGGGCGTTCAGGCCGAAGACGGTGACGAAGGCGTTGGAATAGACCGACCGCGGGTCGGCGCCTTCCTTGTTGGCGAAACGGAAGCAGCCGGTCTCCAGGCCGAGCACGAGGACTACCTGCAGCACGGCGATGTACGCCAGGAACTCGGTCACGACTCCGTAGTCGGAAGTGCTGAGGATCCGGGTGTAGATCGGAACGAACAGGAAGTTGATGATCCGGGCAAGGATGGTGCTGAGTCCGTAGACTGCGGTCTCGCCGGCCAACTGTTTCAGAGGATTCGCCATTTTTCCAGGAATATGACTACAAAATTAGCAAAAAAGATGAACAGGACATATCTCCCGACATGTCCTGTTCGCAATTCTAACCTAAAACTTAACCTATGAAAAAACTATTCATTTCAAATTTAGCATGATTAATGCGAAATTGCAAAACGTTGCATGAAATTTTGGCCAAAACTTCCGTTTTTCTGTCCTAAAAGATTGTTTCTGCATAGGTTTAGGGGCGTTTCCTACTTTCCAGGAGCCGTTTCCGCCGCTTTCGGCTGTGCGTTTTCATCCAGCTTCACGCTCAGAATCGTCACATTCTTGATCGGCCTGTCCATCCGGTCGGTCGCCACCTGGGCGATCCGGTCGATGATGTCCAGCCCTTCGACCGTCTCCCCGAAAACCGTATAGCCTCCGTCCAGCTGCGCGCAGGCGCCCGCATCCTGGACCAGATAGAACTGGGATCCGGAGGACTCCTTCTTCGGATTGGCGGCGTCACCGCGGCGGGCGGCTGCCAGCGCGCCCTTCTTGTGCGTGTACTCCGGTACGAATTCCGCCGGAACCGTGTAGCCGGGGCCGCCTTGGCCGTATTTCGCCACCGCTGCAGCGGAGGTGTCGCGGGTGTAGGGATCTCCGCCCTGGATCATGAAGCCGTTGATCACGCGGTGGAAGATCAGGCCGTCGTAGTAGCCGGAAAGCGCGAGCTTCTCAAAGTTTTCGCGGTGCTTGGGGGTCTTGCTGTAGAGTTTCACCTTGATCGTACCCATGTCGGTGACGATGTCGAAGACCGGCTCCGCCGGCAGGTTCGGGATGATTTCCATGGCTTTCTGTTCTTTTTGAGCCTGTTCGACTTTTTCGATCGAGTCCTGGCGGGCTTGCTCCAGCGCGGCCTCCGCTTCGGCTTCGGCCGCCTTTTTCGCGCCCTGGTTGCAGCCCAGGATAAGGGCTGCCGTCGCCGCGGCGCAGAGGGTTTTGAAAATGTGAGTGTGCATAACTATTTTTTGATGTCGTCGTAGGTGATGGTTTCCGGTTTGGCGGGCAGTTTCCGGTAGTTGTAGCCCAAGATGTCGAAGATCTTGCAGGACTTCGCCCGGAGGGCCTCCATGAAGCGTTCGTAATTCTTGTCGGACGGCTTGCACCACTGGGTTTCGCTGAGCGCGGTCATGCGCGGCAGCAGCATGTATTCCAGGTGTTCGGGGGTGGCGATGTATTCGGTCCAGAGGTTCGCCTGCACGCCGATGATGTGCGGCTTCGCGGCTTCTGTCAATCCTTCGTACGGGTCGAAGCTGTACACCTTCTCGATCGGGAGGTTGCCGCCGATCGCGAGCGGTTCGCTCTCCTGGGGACCCTGCAGATAGTCGAAATAGAAGTAGGAGTTCGGAGTCATGATCACGTCGAAGCCCATTTCGGAGGCGGCGATCCCGCCTTTCACGCCCCGCCAGGACATGACCGTCGCGCCCGGTTCCAGCTGGCCTTCCAGAATCTCGTCCCAGCCGATGATCCTGCGGCCGTGCTGCGCCAGGAATTTCTGCATGCGGGTCATGACATAGCTCTGCAGGTACTGCTCGGCCGTGTGCTTGTCGTCGCTCTTGAGGCCTAGGGCCTTGATCCGCGCCTGGCAGTCGGGGCACTTCTCCCATTCCGTCTTGGGGCATTCGTCCCCGCCGATGTGGATATATTCAGAGGGGAAAATCGCAAGGAGTTCCGTGAACACGTCCTCCAGAAAGGAGAAGGTGAAGTCCTTGCCGGGGCAGAGCACCTGGGGGGAAATGCCCCAGCGGGTCCAAACCTCGTAGGGACCGCCGGTGCAGCCCAGTTCCGGATAGGCCGCGAGAGCTCCCATCATGTGGCCGGGAAGGTCGATCTCCGGGATGATCGTGATGCCCAGGTCGGCCGCGTAGGCGACCACGTCCTTCAGTTGTTCCTGCGTGTACCAGCCGCCGTACCGGACCCCGTCGTTGGTCGAGAAGTCCTTCCCGATGCAAGTGCCGTTGCGGAAGGCACCGACTTCGGTGAGCCGGGGATATTTCTTGATCTCGACCCGCCAGCCCTGGTCGTCCGTGAGGTGCCAGTGCAGCCGGTTCAACTTGTAGAGGGCCATGATGTCGAGGTACTTCTTGACCTCTTCGACGGAGAAGAAGTGACGGGCGCAGTCCAGGTGCATGCCGCGATAGCCGAAGCGGGGCTTGTCCTGGATCGTCACGCACGGCAGCAGGAATTTCTGGGCCGGGTTGATCTTGTTGCTGAATATGTCCGTGTCCAGCAGCTGCCGGAGGGTCTGGAGGGCATAGAGGAAGCCGTTGTAGGCGGAAGCCTTGACCACGCAGCTCCGTTTGGTGACGGCGATGGAATATTCCTCCGGTCCGAGGCCGTCGTCCTGCAGGAAGAGGAAGCCTTTCATCTTGTTGTTCGCCGAAGTTCCGGTAAGGCCCACGGGGGTCGCGAAAGAGCAGGTCCGTCCGGACACGAAGGTGATCTTGTCGGCAAACTCGCGGATTATCCGCTGGCTTTGCGCGCTGATGGCCGGATCGCAGTTGAAGGTGGCGCCCGCAGCCTTGAAGTTTCCTTTTTCGATGCTGACCTGCTGCGGGTAGGGGATGACATCGATTCCGGTTTCGGTCCTTGCGCACGCTGCTCCGGGTATCAGGAGGGACAGTGCAAGAAGAGCATGAATCACTTTTTTCATCTGAATTGAGATTATGGGGTGAAAATACGAAAAAATATTCAGAAATCAGTAGAGCAGGAAGCCGGCGATGCCTCCGCACAGGATGACGAGGATCGGGTTCACCTTCCCCCGCAGGGATGCGACGAGGGCGGCGCCGAACAGCACCCAGCTCTTCCAGTCCACGAAATTCTCCTTGACGACCGCGACCGAGCAGCCGGAAAGCAGGGGAGTCCCGCCCCAGGATGCCCTGAGCATCAGGATCATGGCGGCGGCTCCGATCAGGCCGATCACGGCCGGCCGGAGCCAGCCCATGACACCTTCGAAGATCCGGTTGTGGTTGAATTTCGTGTAGAATTTCACGATCAGCAGAACGATGATGAAGGAGGGAAGCACGACGGCGACGGTGGCGGTGAAGGAGCCCAGGATGCCGACGAGTTGGCTGGCGCCGGCATTCACCAGCACCTTGTAGCCCACGTAGGTGGCGGTGTTGATGCCGACGGGCCCGGGCGTCATCTGCGAAATGGCCACGATGTCGGTGAAGGCGCTTTCGGTCATCCAGCTGTGCGCCACGACGACCTGGGACTGGATGAGGGACAGCATGGCATAGCCCCCGCCGAACGTGAACATGCCGATCACGAAGAAAACCCAGAACAACTGCAGGAATATCTGTGCGTCACCCATTTTCCTTCCTCCCGTTCGTCTGCTCCTCTGATTTTTCGCCGGAGGCTGCTTTTTTTTGCCTGTCTGCCGTGGATTTTTCTTTGTACAGGGTCACGGCCAAGGCAAGAACGATCAACACCAGCAGGATGTAGATCGGGGAATAATTCAGGAAGGCCACCATCAGCAGGGTGGCCGCGGAGATCACCCAGGCCCACCAGGTCTTGTTGTTCTTCCGGGCCATGGTGATCATCGGGACGGCGATCAGGGACACCACCACGGGCCGGATGCCTTTGAAGATCCGGATGACGACGGGGTTGTCCTGGTAGCCGGAGAACACCATTGCGATCAGCAGGATGACGAAAAAGGAGGGGAGTGCCGTCCCCAGTGACGCAGCGAAGCTGCCCTTGTTGCCGCGGAGCTTGTAGCCCGCGAAGATCGACATGTTGATCGCCATCACGCCCGGTGCCGACTGCGCCAGCGCAATGATGTCCGGCAGTTCTTCGTCGCTGATCCAGCCCCGCTTCACCATTTCGTCCCGGATCAGCGGAATCATCGCGTATCCGCCCCCGATCGTGAAACTCCCGATCTTCGCGAACGCCCAGAAAATGCTCCACAATGAAACCATGGTGCAAAGATACGAAAAACCCTCGTTCACCTGTAGGACACGCCACGGCATCGAGATGGATTGCTGTCTTTGCAAAGGAGAAAGGTAAGATTTCTGCTTCCTGTCAATGATACTCGACGCATACGACAATGCACAGGCGGAGCGCATCAACAACACGATGAAGAACGAACTGCTGAAAGACAAGGTCTTCAGAAGCATGGAGGAAGTCATAGCCTCGGTTGCCCTTGCCGTCGACTTCTACTTCTACAGAGTCTGCCCCCCTTTCCTGTCGACGACTGCGCTACGCACGGGCGAAAGTTTTAAATCACATGTTTGAAATCAGAAAATAATGCTTATCTTTGTAGACGCAAAAATCACTGTACTGTACCTGACCCATTCAGCGTAAGCGTAGCTGCGACAGCAGCCCGGACTTACGGATGAAATAATTGCAGACATCGATCGCCGATGACCGGTGCGGAATTAGACAAAACGAACAAACAAGCAAAACGGAAAAGATATGAAAAAACGAATGTGTCACGGAGGCAGTCTCCTTTTCATCACGACATTGTTGCTGGCGTTCTCGTGCGTCCGGCAGGAAGAAGATCCGATTCCCGGCGGAAGCGGACGGGACGTCCAGGTCTCGGCGGTCAGCCGGCCCGATGCGGACGCGGCCCG
>CABTXO010000111.1 GCA_902488725.1 uncultured Bacteroidales bacterium | reverse complement strand
CTACCTCTCCTACGCCACGGTGGCCGACATGCAGCGTGTCTCCAACTTCGTGAAAGAGAAGTACGGCTACGACACGGGTTCCTTCACGAATTTCCCGGCCGACCAGAGCAATCGGAAAGTGCTGGCGCGTCTGGACTGGAACATCTCCGATGCCCACCACCTCGCCCTCCGCTACAACTACACGAACAACACGGCCTGGAACGGACCGAACGCCACCTCCATGGATGGCGGCACCCGTTCCGCCTATGCGCGTACCTCCCTGTACTCCATGTCTTTCGCCAATTCGATGTACTCGATGAACAACCTCGTCCATTCCGTCTCGTTCGACTTGAACAGCCGGCTTTCCGACCGCGTGTCGAACCAGCTGCTGGCGACCTATTCCAAACTGGACGACCTGCGCGGCTCCAACTCTTCCGAATTCCCGTTCATCGACATCCAGGACGGTACCGGTACGAACACCCAGTACATGGCCCTCGGCTACGAACTGTTCACCTGGAACAACGCGGTGCACAACACCGTCGCCAATGTCCGGGATGACATCACCTTCTTCGGCGGCAACCACAAGGTCACCGCGGGTGTCAGCTACGAATACCAGATGGCCGACAACGCCTACATGCGCAACGGCACGGGCTACTACCGCTACGGCAGCGTGGACGAGTTCATGAAGGGAGCCGTTCCCGAAGTGGTCTGCCTGACCTACGGCTACGACGGCGAGACCAATCCCGCCGCGCGCGTCCAGTTCAACAAGGCCGGAATCTATGCGCAGGACGAGTGGAACCTCACCGAGAACTTCAAACTCACCGCGGGCATCCGCCTCGACGGGCTGTTCTTCAACAACAAGGATCTGGCGACGAACCAGGCCATCCTGGCCCTCGACTACTACGACATGGACGGCAACGTCCGCAACATCGACACGGGCAAGTGGCCCTCCGCGAACGTGACCGTCTCCCCGCGCCTGGGTTTCAACTGGGACGTCTTCGGTGACAAGCGGCTGAAGGTTCGCGGCGGTACCGGCTTCTTCTCCGGACGTCTGCCCCTCGTGTTCTTCACGAACATGCCGACCAACTCCGGTGCCGTCCAGTACGGCGCCCAGCTCAACGCTTCCACGGAGGCAAAGAAAATTCCCGGCTATTCCGGCCCGACCGTGGAGCGGAACGGCAAGACCTACATTGACATGAGCCAGTTCGCCGGCGGTCTCGTGACCGACGCCTCCGGAAAGGCGACGACGGATGCGCTTCTGCGGAAACTCGTCGGCATCGGCTTCCCGGGGTCCTATGATCCTGCGAAGGGGACGGTCCCCAATCGCGGGATCGCTTCGGTGGATCCCAAGTTCAAGATGCCGCAGGTGTGGAAGACCTCTTTGGCGGTCGACTACGCTTTTCCGACCTCCTTCCCCTTCTCGGTCACGGCGGAAGCCATCTTCAACAAGACCGTCAACGGGGTGACCATCTCCGACTGGAGCATGAAGCCGGTCGGCGGATTCGCCCGGCTGAACGGTGCGGACAACCGGCCGATCTTCCCGACTGGCGATTTCCGCACCGGCACGGCGGCCTTCGTGCTGTCGAACACGAACCAGGGCTACGGCTATTCCGCCAACATCACGGTGAACATGCGCCCCGTCGAGGGCCTGAGCCTCATGGCGGCCTACACCCGCACCGCTTCCAAGGAAATCACCGGCATGCCGGGCTCCAACGCGGAATCCGCTTTCACCTACGTCCCCACGGTGGAAGGTCCGAACAACATCCGGCTGCACAACTCGCAGTATGTGACCCCGGACCGCTTCATCGCATCCCTCACGCACCACGACCGGAGCGGCAACCACTACAGTTTCATTTATGAAACGTGGCGGGGCGGCTTCAACTACTCCTACATGACTGCGAACGACATGAACGGCGACGGCTATCCCTACGACGCCCTCTACATCCCGACGGATTCCGAGGTGGCGAACAAGGATTTCCGCTTCGTCTCCGACAAGGACCGCGACCGTTTCATGGACTATGTCCACGCCGACAAATATCTGAGCAAGCATCAGGGCCAGTATGCCGAGGCCTACAGCGTGTATTCCCCTTGGGTGCACCGCATCGACTTCAGTTACAAGCACGACTTCAAGATCAACATCGGCCAGTCCGTCAACACGCTGCAGCTCTCGTTCAACGTGATGAACCTGCTCAACCTCTTCAACTCCAACTGGGGTGTCAGCAAGTATCTGAACCCGGACATCACCGACGGCCGCATCCTCAAATATGAAGGCATCGACGCCGACGGGTACGGCGTGTTCTCCACGCCGAAATCCGTCAGCGGTTCTCTGCAGACCTTCGTTCCGCTCCATGCGCTCAGCCAGTGCTGGTACGCGAACATCGGCATCAAGTACATGTTCAACTAATTAACATGCGAACAATATGAAACTGAAATACATTATTACGGCGCTTTTCGCGACCTTGGCCGTGGCCGTCGGTTGCGAACAGGATTATTCCGAAAGCAAGCTGGATGAAATCCAGTTGTCCCAGTCCACGGTCGCGATCCCGCTGACCGGCGGCTCCCAGACCATCACGGTCAAGGCGACCGACTCCTGGAGCTTCGTGCTGACCGAAAAGGACAAGAAGGGGAATGATGTCTCCGTCATTCCTTCCTGGCTCACCATTTCCCCGACCAGCGGCAAGGCGGGAGAGACCAAACTCACCCTGTCCGCGGATGCAGCGGTGGCCGGTTCCGGTCCCCGGACCCTCAAGATCACTTGCGGCATGCGGACCCAGTACCTGACGGTCATCCAGGGCACCCGCAAGGCGGAGCCTTCCACCTGTGCCCAAGTGCTGGCAGGTCCCGACGGCAAGACCTACCGGGTGACCGGTGTCTGCACTTCCATCTCGAATTTCGACTACGGCAACTGGTATCTTACGGACAAGACCGGGACCGTTTACATCTACGGGACCCTGGACAAGAAGAGTGCCCAGAAGAACTTCACCAGCCTTGGAATCGAGGTGGGAGATGTTGTCACCGTCGAGGGTCCGAAAACCACGTACGGCAGCACCGTCGAACTGGTGAATGTCACGGTCGTCAAGATCGTGAAGTCCCTGCTGAAGATTGTCTCTCCTGCCGCCACCCTTCCCAAGGAAGGCGGTGACCTGGCGGTCAAGGTGGCCTACAAGGGCAACGGTGTCTTCGCCAGCGTTCCGGAGGAGGTCCGCAGCTGGGTTGCACTCGCTTCTACGGACTATATTGCCGGCGTCCCGACCAAGATTCTGCCGAATCCTGCGGACACGGCCGTATTCCACTTCCAGGTAGCCCCGAACACGGCGGGCGGCCGCGAGGGCACGCTTGCCTTCAGTTCCGCCAGCGGGAAATCCTCCTCGTCCGTGAACTATTCTTTCAAGCAGGAAGGCTCCATCGTCGACGCGACGGCCGAGATGATCAACAATGCTCCGGACGGTCCCGCGCTGTTCAAATTCACGGGCATCGTGAACAGGATTGTCATGGACAGGAAGGATCCCGCCAAGCCGAACAAGTACGGCAACTTCTACCTGACCGATGCGACCGGATCCGTCTATGTGTACGGCCTGCTTCCCGAAGAGGGGGGTGCATCCGGGCAGGATGTGATCACGGCCAAGGGCATTCAGGAAGGAGACCTTCTGACCGTCATCGGCCCGAAGGGCTCTTACAAAGGTCGCTCCCAGCTTGTCAACACCTGGTACATCAGCCACAACGGCGTGAAGGTGTCCACGGTGGCCGGCTTCCTGGCCGCCGCCGAGTCGAAAACCCAGTACTACAAACTGACCGGCACGGTGTCCAAAATTGCGATGGACAAGACCGATCCCACAAAGGTCAATGCCTACGGCAATTTCGATCTGACCGACGAGACCGGAAAGATCCATGTCTACGGTCTGGTGAACTTCCCGACCTACAAACCGGACGGCAAGTTCATCAACAACAAGAGCTTCGAGAGCCTCGGCATCCAAAACGGAGACAAGATCACCATCTGCGGCCTCAGAAGTTCCTACAAGGGTACTCCCCAGGCCATCGAATGCTACTTCGTCACGAAGCAGTGATTCCGGAACCAGCGTTTTTTTCAGGAGCGGATCCCCCCGGGTCCGCTCCTTTTTGTCCCAAGGTTTTCGCTCTGGCGTGATTTTGGAATATAGAGATTGTTCTGTAATTTTACAAACTGCATAATCCTTTGATAGAGATTCGGTAACATTCCTATTCACTTGAAAGAATTTTCGTCATGAAAGCAAAACATCTGATTCTGACCCTGGCGGCTGTTGCAGGCCTGTCCGTCGCCTGTAAACCCAAGGATGAGCCTCTTCCGGCAGCATCCATCGCCATCAATCCCAGTGCACTCACCTTCGAAAAGGAAGGCGGGTCCCAGACTTTGACCGTCGCCGCGACGCGCGACTGGACCGTTTCGAATGATGCCGACTGGATCGCGGTCGAACCGAAGTCCGGGAAGGCCTCCAACGATGCCCGGACCGTCACGGTCAGGGTGCTCGAAAACAACGGCGTGGACCGGGAGGCTTCCGTGAAGTTCACCATCGGTCTCGATTCCAAGACCCTTTCGGTCAAGCAGGCCGGTTCCGGATCTACGGAAGAACTCCTCGTCTATTACAACAATTTTGACAAGGAGGCTGCAACGCGGACCTACGGAACCGAGGGCAAGTATTGGCCGATGCTCGATCAGTTTGAAGGCTGGAAAAACCAGACCGGAAAGGGTGCCGCCAATGTGGAATATGCTTTCGCGGCGATTACAGCCCGGAACAACAGCGCCTCCAACGGAACACATTCTGCCTATCCCGGTTCCGGTGTGAACAATCTGTTCTTTGGGAAAGAAAACTTCTTCAAGGTCGCCGGCATCGCACTTGAGTCCGGAAAGACGGACTATACCCTTTCCTTCGGTACGGAGAAATACCTCAAGGATGCTGACAACACCTTCAACCCCGCCGAATTTCAAGTCTATGTCAGTGCGGACGGCAAAAAGTGGGTGGAACTGTCCTACAAGTTCCCCGGTGCCTTCCAAAACGGCAAGTGGGATCTCGCTTCTTCGTCCTTCTCCGTGCCTGCCGGGACCGCCACGCTCTCGATCGGCTTCATTTCCAGGCTTGCCAGTGCGCACAGACTGGATGACCTCAAACTCGAAGCTGCAACCGCCGCCGGCAATCCCGTCGATTTCAGCAAGGGCGTAGAAGTTGCTGCGCTATCCGGACCCAAACCGGCCGTTCCGGTGACCATCGCGGAAGCCGCCAAGGCGGACAAGGGTACTGCCGTCATCCTTGAGAATGTGCTGGTGTACGCCAAGAACAAGTTTGCCGTCGTGGTGGGTGACGCCACCGGCTTCATCGTGGTGTACGACAAGGGCGGCGTGAACGCAAATGTCGGCGACAAGATCACCGTGGAAGGCGCCATCGGGCTCCACGGCGGCCTGAAGCAGGTCACCGACCCCAGGATTACGGCGGGAACGACCGGGAACGCGCTGACCTACCCTGCGGCGAAGGAGATTGCCGCCATCGCCGACTACAAACCGGCCGCGACGGCTCCTGAATATGTCACCTTGAAGGGGACGCTGAAGGTCTCCGACAACCACTACAACATCGTGGTGGACGGAGCAACCCGGCAGGGCAGCATCCAGGCCCCGCTGGACGGTGCCGTGCCGGCCGACCTCAACGGGAAGCTGGTCGTGGTGACCGGGTTCTTCTCCGGTTTTGCCGGTTCTGACGACAAGTACGTGAACATCATGATGACGAAGATCGAAACGACTGCAGGTTCCTTCCTCAGCGCCGACAAGACCGCCATCACGGTGGAACCGACCGCTACGAGCGCGACCTTCAACATCACCTCGAATGTCGACTGGACCGCAAAGGCCGAGACGGCGGGCGTGAGCCTGGACAAGACCTCCGGCAACGGCAACGCAACCGTGACCGCGACCTTCCCGGCCAACACCAGCACCACCGCCGATGTCGTCATGACCATTACCCTGTCCGGCACGGGCGTCAATCCCGTGACCGTGACCATCACGCAGAAGAAGGTGATCGCGGCGCTCACCCATCCCCTCACGACCAACATTCCCGAGGCCGACTTTACCGTGTCGAAAGAGAATTCGTCTTTTATTGACGCGAAAGTGACCGTGAACGGCAGCACGGACCAGTATTTCGCACTGAAGCTCGGTACGAGCAAGAAGAGCGGCAAGGCCACCGTCAAGCTACCCGCAGGCACGAAACGCATCGGCTTCTTCGCGGTCGGCTGGAAGGGCTCCAAGGTCAAGCTGACGGCT
>CABTXO010000110.1 GCA_902488725.1 uncultured Bacteroidales bacterium | reverse complement strand
GGGCCGCACTCAGCCGCAGCAGACAAGTCCCGAAGGGACGCAGGATGCGAGAATGGACGGCGGTCCGTGCCCATTGCCGCATCCGACAGTGCCGGGAATGAGCTTGAATTGACCGGGACGATCGAGCGGGGGGAGTCGCTGAAGATCGGGTACTACCGGCAGTCGGGCATGGCTTTCGACGAAGACCAGACCGTCCTGGAAACCATCAACGACACCCATTTGCTGGGCCGCTTCCTCTTCCCGCACGACATGCTCAACAACCGCATTTCTACCCTTTCGGGAGGGGAGAAGCGCCGGCTCTACCTGTTGACCATCCTCCTGCGGCAGCCGAACCTGCTCGTGCTGGACGAACCCACCAACGACCTGGACATCGTCACGTTGAACGTGCTGGAGGAATACCTCAAGGAGTACAAAGGCACGCTGATCATCGTGTCCCATGACCGGCATTTCCTGGACCGGCTCGTGGACCATCTCTTCGTGTTCACCGGGGACGGGGAGATCAAAGACTTCATCGGCTCCTACAGCGAGTACCGCACGTACTTGAAGGAAGTGCAGGCGGATCAACGTGCGCGGGCCCGTGCGTCGGCCGAGGCCGCAAAGGCCGATGGCGCTCTCCGCACGGCATCCCGTCCTGACCGGACGGACACGGCGGATTCCCGGCCGCGCCGTCTGTCCTACAAGGAGCAGCGCGAACTGGAACAACTGGAAAAGGACATTGCCGCCCTGACGGAGGAAAAGGAAAAGGTGGAAGGCCTGCTCAACGGTGCTCCGGATGCGGTGCAGGACTTTGCGAAACTGCAGGAGATCTCCAGCCGCTACTCCGCCCTCACCGCAGAACTCGACACCAAGGAAACCCGCTGGCTGGAACTCAGCCTCTGATCCATCCGGCTACCGGAACAGCTTGTCGACTTCCGAAACCGCACTCGCCAAGGCGAACACGGCTACGCGGTCGTAGGGCTCGATGACCGTCGATCCTACGCCGATGATGGATTCGCTGCCGCGGATGACGCCGCCGATCACGGCGTCGCGCGGGAAGTCGATGTCCTTCAGGCTGCCCTTGGTGATCGCACTGCCCGGTGCGACGGTGTACTCCAGTACCTCCGCCGAGGTTCCGCTCATGTACTTCACCATCCGGGCTTTCCCGCTGAGGGTGAACTTGAACAGCCTGCCTGCCGTGATCAGTTTCTTGTTGATCACCGCATCGACCCCCATCTCTTCCGCCAGACGGATATATTCAATGTTCTCGACTTCGGCGATGACGCGGCCCACGCCGAACCGCTTGGCCATCACGCAGGAAAGCACGTTGGCCTCGTCGCTGCCGGTCAGGGCTACAAAGGCGTCGTAGTCCCGGATCCCCTCGTCCAGCAAGACGTCCGAGTTCCGGCCGTCGCCCGTGATGACGACTACGTTGTCCGGAAGTTTCTCGGACAGTTCCATGCCGCGCTCCTTGTCCTTTTCGATGATTTTGACCGTGCCGATCTGGCCGCTCAGCTGCCGCGCCACCAGTTCTCCGATGCGGGAGCCGCCCAGGATCATCACCCGGTCCACTTCGATGTTGCTCTTGCCCAGGAACTTCATCAGCCGCAGGATGCCGTCCCGCTTGGCGATGATGAACACCAGGTCGTGGTACATGAATTTCGTTTCCGGTTTCGGGATGAGGGTCTCCCCGCTCCGCGAAATCGCGATGACCCGGAACTGCAGTTCGGAGGTCGAAAGCACCGCTGCAAATTCGGACAGTTTCATGTCCAGCAGGGGAGAATCCTCTTCGAGCTTGAACACTTCGATCTGCAGTTTCCCATGCGCGAAATCCATGGAATCCGTCGAGGCGGAATGCTTCAGCAGGCCGACGATCTCGTCCGCCGCCAGTTTCTCGGGATAGAACATCAGCTCGATGCCCATCTGCTTGAACATCAGCCGGTTCTCCGAAGTGAGGAATTCCTCGTCATCGATCCGGGCCGTCACCCGTTTCGCACCGAGGTACCGGGCAAGCAGGGCGCTCACGATGTTCACGTCCTGCGGGGCGGAGGGTACGACGGAAATGAACAGGTCCGCACGCTGGACCTCCGCTTCCTTCATCACCTTGATGGAAGAAGGAGAGCCCTCCATGGTGACCACGTCCGCGATCGCGTTCAGCTGGGCGAGCCGATCGGGGTCGCTGTCGATGACCGTGATGTCGTTCGCTTCCTGGCTGAGCATCTTGGCAAGGTGGGAACCGACCTCGCCGGCACCTTCAATGACGATCTTCATGACGTTTTCCTTAAATATTCAAAGATACCTTCTTTTTTCAAAAAAGCGAGCGGCACGATCCAGCGGGAATATATTTCCGGCGGAGCGACCGTCCGGTGCCGTGCGGCATATTCCCGCACCGCCGGCAGACGGATGCCCCGACGCAGCTTCCGGAATTCCCGGTGGGCCTCCCGCACGGAACGTACATAGTCGAACTTCCCCGTCAGAAGGTACACCAGGGCCGAACAGCCGTCCAGCGCCTGCCGCAGGAACAGGGTCCGTTTCGCGGACCTGCAGGCCTTGCGGGCCGTCTCCTCGGGCGGCCGTCCGGCTCCGAGGAGCCGCAGGGCATAGGTCTTTGCGAGATTGTTCTCCAATAGCAGGAGGTTGTTCCGGTAGTTCAGTCTCAGTTTCCAGGGGGAGTCGTTCGGAAGGGTGCCTCCACCGAGATGGTACACCACCGACTGCGGTACGACCGTCACCTTGCATCCTTCCAGCTGCAGCCGCCAGCAGAGGTCGATCTCTTCCATGTGGGCGAAGAACCGGCCGTCCAGGCCGCCCATCGCCTCGTATGCGCTTTTGCGGACCAACAGGCAGGCTCCGGTCACCCAAAGCACATCCGCCGGGCTGTCGTACTGGCCGTTGTCCCGTTCCACCCTCCGCAGTACGCGGCCGCGGCAGAACGGAAAGCCGAAACGGTCCAGACGGCCTCCGGCCGCCCCGGCATATTCAAAGGTGTCCTTCTGAAAATAAGAGCGGAGCTTCGGGCCGCAGGCGGCGCAGTCGGGATGGCCGTCCATCCAGGCGACCAGCGGTTCCAGCCAGCCCGGAGGCACTTCGATGTCCGAATTGATGAGCAGAAAATAATCCAGGTCCGCCGCTTCCGGCAAGGCGCAGACTGCTTTGAAGGCGCGGTTGTAGCCGCCCGTGAAGCCGTAGTTCCGATCCAGCCGGATCTGGCGGACGGAGGGAAACTTTTCCGACAGCATGTCCATGGATCCGTCCGTGGAGGCGCTGTCGGCCACGATCACTTCCGCATCGGCGGGCATCGATCCGACCAGCGCCGGGAGGAATTGCTCCAGGTACCGAGCGGTGTTCCAGTTCAGTATGACAACCGCCGTGCGCATTCCGGAATTATTGTCCCTTCTTCCTGCAGCAGCCCTCGCCGTCCTTGTGGCCTTCGCCCTTGTGGCAGCATTCGCCGTCCTTGCGGCCTTCGCCGTGGCAGCAGCACTCCTCTTCGGGAAGATATTCCCCGTGCAGTCCCTCCTTCAGCTCCTGTTCCGACGCATCGCGCACGCGGAGCACCTTCCCCGTGAAATGCAGGGTCTTGCCCGCCATCGGATGGTTGAAATCCATGCGCACGGCATCTTCCTTGATTTCAAGGATCGTTCCCTGGACCACCTTCCCGGCGCTGTTCAGCATGGGCAGCACCCGGCCCACCTGCAGGATGTCTTCCCGGATCTTCCCCTCCACCTCGAAGGCCGCCTTCGGCAGGTCGAAACGAAATTTCTCGTCCGCGACGCCGTAGCCCTCTTCCGGGGACAGGGTGAAGCCGAACGCCTCACCGGCTTCCTTGCCGAGGAGCTCCGCCTCGAATTTCGGAAGCAGCATGTGGTTTCCGTGAATATATTCCAAAGGACGCTCTTCCGTAGCCTTGTCGGCGACCTGTCCTTCCACTTCCAGTTCATAGGTCAATGCGACCACTTTGTTGTCTTCAATCTTCATTTTGTGTCGTTTTGGGGTCGGTTTCAACTGCTGAAATCGACATTTTCGAACGCTAAGGTAGGAATAAGTTTCGACATGCAGAAGCGCGCGTCCTCCCCGGCGGCGAGGAGCCCGTTCCACAGGGTCAGGAAGTTCCCGGTGATCAGCATCTCCCGGACCGGATGCAGGAGCTTTCCGTTCGCGAAGCGGAAGCCCTCGATCCCGTAGGAAAAGTCTCCCGTCGAGGAATTGCTGTTGCCCCCGTTGAAGCCGGTCACCAGGATTCCGTCTCCGACGCGGCGCAGGATCTCGTCGCGGTCGAGCACGCCTGAACATTCCCCCAGGGCGGGAGACAGGTACCGCAGCAACTGCGGACGTGTGGCATCCTCCACCGTGGGTGCCATACCCATTTTCCCGGCCATGTAGGTGTTGATGAAATATTCCCGTACGACCCCGTCTGCGATGATGGGACCGTCCCGGGTGGCAACCCCTTCCGTGTCGAAGAGGCGGGAGCCGCTTTCGCCGGGTTTCCGGGCCCGGTCCACCAGCGTCAATCCTTCCGGGAAGATCCGCTTTCCGAGCGAGTCCGGCAGGAAAGAGTTCTGTTGCTGCAGGGAATAGCCGCTCAATGCTTTCAGCAGGGGATCGACCAGCTTGGCGGCGCATTCGCTGTCCACCACCAGACGGTATTTCCCGCACGGCGGATTCTCGGGGCCGATCCGGGCTGCCGCCCTTTCCAGCGCCGTCCTGCCGACGACGTTCAGTTCCAGCTGGTCCAGCATCGGGGCGGAATGCCACCAGTAGTCGCTGTACTTGTGCCCCTCGCTGTCCTGCACGGTCGTTTCGACACCGTATTCGAAGGTCGATTCGGTGTGGCGGCAGCGCAATCCGTTGCTGTCGATCAGGATCAGGTCGACCAGGGTGTCGGAATATTCCCCCTCCTCGGAGATGAGGGTGCAGGTTTTCCCGGCGGGGGGGGTCAGCGTCCGTCCGCCGCAGGCGGGGAACACGGCCGCCTGCAGGGCGAAACCGCATTTGCGGTCCGCGTCCAGATGCCCGCAGACGGGATCCAGCAGGCCGAGCTCCCGTCCGGTCACCGCATCGCGCGCGGTCCGGGACGGATCCGGCAGGTCCCGGCAGGGATCCGGAGCCAGCATGCGGACCGTGGCCACGGCCTTCTGCAGAAAGGCGTTCAGGGCGTCCTTCTCCAGACGGTTGGTCGAGAAACTTCCGTAGCGGCCGTCCACGAAGAGACAGGCCGTCAGCGAGCGGTCCTGGCAGCGGTTCACTTTGTCGAGCGCCCCGTTGAGGGTGGCGTAGGCATCCATCCGGCTCCAGACGAGGGTCAGGCGGGCCTTCTGTGCTCCGGCTTCCAACGCCGTCCGCAGGGCGTTGTCGAGCAGCTTTATTTCATTGTCCGTGATCATATTCCGTACATTTTCAAGCACCTCCGACGGTCAGCTGCCGTACCAGCACGGTCGGAATCCCGCAGGAGACCGGGCAGCTCTGCCCCTTGCCGCAGGTCCACGCACTGTCATCTATTTTCAGGTCGTTTCCGACCGCCACGATGTCCGCCAGGGCGCGCGGACCGTTCCCGATGATGTTGATGTCCTTGACGGGGCGGGCAAGGCGGCCGTTCTCGATGAGGAAGCCGCTCTTCACGAAGAAGGTGAAGTCTCCTTCGCCGATCTCCACCTGCCCGTTCGAGAACTCGTCCACGTAGATGCCCTTCTTCACGCCGGCGATGATGTCCGCCGGGTCGGCCGGACCGCTTTCCATGTAGGTCGCCCGCATCCGCGGGATCGGGGGATAGCGGAAACTTTCCCGCCGGCCGTTGCCGGTCGGAGCGACGCCGTAGAACCGGGCGCTGATGCGGTCGTGCAGGTAGGATGTCAGCACGCCGTCGCGCACCATGCAGGTCCGCTGGCCGGGTACCCCTTCGTCGTCGTAGTTCACGGCGCCCCGGCTGCCCGTCAGCGTGCCGTCGTCGACGATGGAGATGTGCGGATCGCAGACCAGCTTGCCGATCCGGTCGCTGAAGATGGACTGCCCCTTGCGGTTGAAGTCGGCTTCGAAGGCGTGCCCCATGGCTTCGTGCAGCAGGATGCCGGACGCCCCGGGTCCCATGACCACGGGCATCTGTCCGCCGGCAGGCCGTTTCGCCGCGAACCGTTCGTCGATTCCGCGCACCGCTTCCGCCGCGATCTCCTCCAGCAGGTCGTCCGTGAGCATTTCGGGACCTTTGCGGAAACTGCGGGAGACGGACTTGTTCTCCGTCTTGCCCTGCTGGTTGAAAATGACGGAGACGGCCAGGCTGGCAAGGGGC
>CABTXO010000109.1 GCA_902488725.1 uncultured Bacteroidales bacterium | reverse complement strand
CCGTACGGAGGAGGAAGGCAAGATCGCGGTTCCCGCCCGGCACATCATCGATCTGCTGAAGGAACTGCCGGACCAGCCGCTCTCCATCAAGACCGCCAGCGACAGCTCCATTTCCTGCAACTGGTCCAGCGGAAATTCCGTGCTCCCCTTCTTCCCGGCCGAAGACTATCCGGAAATCAAGGGCACCGGGGATGATGCGGAGAAGATCGGATTCCCGGCCCGGAGCCTTGCGGAGGGCATCGGCGGCACGATCTACGCAACGGCCGACGACGAGATCCGGCCTGCGATGAACGGTATCTACTTCGACTTCGGTCCGGATTCAACCACCCTGGTCGCCTCCGACTCGCACAAGTTGATCTGCTACACGACCGGCGACGTGAAGACGGCCCGGAAGTGCTCCTTCATCCTGCACAAGAAGCCTGCGGCCGTCCTGCGCTCCATCCTGGACAAGGACGACGAACAGGTGGAAATCTCCTTCGATTCCAGCACGGTGGTGTTCACCTTCGGCAAGACCACGATGGTGTGCCGGCTGATCGTGGGAAAATATCCCAAGTACCGCGACGTCATTCCCCAGCACAACTCCAGCATCCTCAAAATCGACCGCGTCCAGCTGCTGAACACGGTCCGGCGCGTGGCCGTCTGCGCGAACAAGGCCTCGAACCACATCAAGTTCGACCTCAAGCCGGGACAGCTCGAGATTTCCGCCCAGGACCTCGGATTCGCGATCGCCGCCTACGAGAAGGTGAACTGCGACTACAGCGGGGATGAACTGTCCATCGGCTTCAAGTCCACTTTCCTGACAGAGATTCTCGCCAACATGGGCTGCGAGACGGTCGTGCTGAAGTTTGCGGACGCCCGCAGGGCTGCGCTCATCGTGCCGGCGGAAGAAGAGGCCGAAAGCGAAAAGATCTGCGGCATTCTGATGCCCATCATGGTTTCGTAATCCTGCACACCCCGAAAAAGCCATGGAACTTTCACTCCGGAAGCCTTTGCTTTTCTTCGACATCGAAAGCACGGGCTTGAACATTGCGACCGACTGCATCATCGAACTGAGTTTCGTCAAAGTGTTTCCCGACGGCTCCGACCGGCGGAAGACCTGGCGGGTCTTCCCCCTCGTCTATCCCGAGAAGGACATGCCTGCGAAACGGGTCCAGCGGAAAATCGATCCGGGCGCCTCGGAGGTGAACGGCATCAAGGACGAGGACCTGGTGGACTGCCCGACATTCATGGAAATCGTTCCGGAAGTGGTCGAATGGCTGAAAGACAGCGATCTGGCCGGCTTCAACTCCACCAGATTCGACCTGCCGATGCTGGTCGAGGAAATCGAGCGGGTCATCCAGTACTGCGAGTCCAGAATCGACAATCCCGGCGTCCCGCCGGACAGCAAGCGGAAAGCCCGGGAGATGCTGGACCTCCTGAAGGACGTGGACCTCCATGCCAAGCGGATGGTCGATGTCCAGAACATCTACCACTACATGGAGCCGCGGAACCTCAAGGCGGCGTACCGCTTTTATTGCGGCGGAGAGGATTTTGAACATGCACACTCGGCTGAAGCGGACACCGTCGCGACCTACGAGGTGCTGAAAGGCCAACTGGAGATGTACCAGGCGCCGGACAAGTACCGCGAGACGGTCCTGAAGAACGACGTGGACTTCCTCGCCAATGTCGCCGGGAGGCCCCGGACCATTGATTTCGCCGGTCGGCTGGTGCTGGGCAAGGATGACGTGCCGATCGTGAATTTCGGCAAGCACAAAGGCCGCAGGCTGCGGGAGGTGTACGAATCCGAACCTTCCTACTTCAACTGGATCCGCAACGGCGAATTCACCCTGGACACCAAGCGCCAGTTCGCCCGCCTGAAGGCACAGTTCGAGCAGGAGGACGAATCCCTCCGCACTCAGCCGCTTCAGGGAGAACAACTCGACGACGCCCGGAAGAAACTGCAGGACAAATTCAACAGCGACAAGCTGTTCCGTTGAGTCTCGGCTCCCCCCTCACTCAACTTTTCGATAGTAACGGAAAGGCGCCGCCTCCGGTTCACGGGGCGGCAGGCATTCCGGATGCAGGATCCGCAGCAGGTCTTCCAGCACCAGGTCCGGATGCGTCACGCCGCTTTCCCAGAAATCGTTGCCACCCTTCCCGTTCAGCCGGAGGTTGTCGTTCCAGACAACCGCTTCGGGGTCTGAACCCGCTCGGCGGGCATTGTCCCGAATCCGGTCCAGCATCGCCGGAAACAACGGATTCTCCCCCTGCAGTTGCGACAGGGTCCGGCACCAGCCCGGGTTCAACCAGCAATCGGCCGAATCCGAGAGCGCAAAGGCTCTTTCGAGGGAGATCACCCCGGAGCGGCCCTGCCCGGGCACGGCGCCCAGCACCACGCCGCCGGCATCCCGGATCAGTTTCGACACATAACTCTCCCCGCCCGGGACGAACCATTGATCCTTGTAAGGAATATTCAGCAGGACCTTGCGGCGACGGGCATCCGCCGGAAGGCGGGACTGAAGGGCACGGTACCGCGTCTCGATCCGGGCGAAGAGGGAATCCGCCCGGTCCAGCCGGCCCGTCATCGCCCCGAACAGGCGGAGGTAGGAGGCGCGCCCGAGGGGATCCGCCTCCAGATGCTCGTGGACCAGGAAGACCCGCACCCCGAGAGATTCCAGTTTCGCCAGGAAGGGCGGACGGACCGCCGAGACCGTGTAGGCCACCAGCAGGTCGGGATGCAGCGCCACGATCCGCTCGTAGTCCAGGCCGGCGCCGTAGCCGACTTCCGCCACCTGACCGCGGGCGGCACGGTCACGCACTTCCGGTGCGGTGACAAAGTCCAGGCCGGACACGCCCACGATCACGGAATCGCAGCCGAGGGCGTCCAGGAAACCGACGTGGGAAGTTGACATCACGACCAGCCGCCGGAGGGGCGTCGCCAGGTCAAGCGTGTCCGCCTGCCCGTCGAAGGGAGACTTGGAGACGGCGGAAAAAGCGCCGGAAACCGGATTCCGGAGAATTTCGAAAAATCGGGACTCCGCATGTCCAGGGTGTTCAGGCCGCGGGGTGCAGGCTGCGAGCAGCAGAAGGACGGCAAGAGAGCCGCGCCTCATCGTTCCGCGAATCGCTTCAACCCCTTTGCAATCCGGGCCAGCCCCTTTAGGAGGGTCGTGCGGGGACAGGCGATGTTGATCCGCATGAATCCGTCCAGACCGTACATCTTCCCGGAATTGATCCACACGTGTTCGTCGGTGATGAGGCTGCGCTCGATGTCGTCCGAGGGCATGCGGAGGCTCCGCACATCGACCCAGACCAGATACGTCGCCTCCAGCCGGCTCACCGGGAAGGTCGGCAGTTCGTCCTCGAAGAAGTTCAGCAGGGTCCGGTAATTGTCGTAGAGGTAGGCGTTGAGGGCCTTCAGCCAAGGCTCCCCGTCCCGGTAGGCCGCCTGCAGCGCCAGCACGCCGAAGGGATTGACGTCGCACAGTTCGTTGATGTTGATGACCTTGTCGATTATTGTCCGCCATTCCGGCCGGTTGGTGATGATGTTCGAGATCTCCAGGCCGGCAATGTTGAAGGCTTTGGTCGGAGAATTCATGGTGACGGTGTTGTCCTGGGCCTCCTGCGAGAGCGACGCCATCGGGGTGAAATGGGAGCCGGGCATTTCCAGATCGCAGTGGATTTCATCGCTGACCACGACCACGCCGTGCCGGCGGCAGATATCGCCGACCTTCTCCAAATCCTCGCGGGGCCAGACCCGTCCGCAGGGGTTGTGGGGATTGCAGAACAACAGCACCTTCGCCATGGGATCCGCCGCCTGGCGCTCCAGTTCCTCGAAATTCAGATACCAGGTCGCCTGGTCCCCCTCGGTGTCGTAGATGAGCCGGTTCTCCACAAGTTCGCAGCCGTTGTTGCGGACAGCGGAGAAGAAGCAGTTGTAGGCGGGGGTCTGGATGATGACCTTCGGCCGCTCCCCCTGCGGCCCCCTGCCCCGGTTCGGGCGTTCCCGCACCTTTCCGTCCGTCCCGACCTCGAACTGGGTCAGCGCCTTGATGACCACGGACATCGCCGGCACGATGCCGGGGATGGGCAGGTACCAGTCGCGCCCGGTCGTCCAGCCCCGACGCCGCCGCCACCAGTCGATGGCTGCGTCATAGTAGGATTCGGGAATATGGGTGTAGCCGAACACGCCGTGCTCGACGCGTGCGCGGAGGGCTTCCACGATGGGCTCCGCCACCCGGAAATCCATGTCCGCCACCCACATGGGCAGGACATCCTCTTTCCAGTCCCCTTTGCCGCCGGCCTGTTCCCAGGCGGCAGCAGCAGCCGCCGCCTCCGCCGCGGAAATCGGCAGTTCCGCGTCCCATTTGACGCAATTCGTGTGACGCCTGTTGACAGGCTGGTCAAAATCAATCGGATACATATTCAGAATCGAAAATTTCACTCGCTTCGGAGGGTTTCTGCCCTGCAAGATAGCAATTTTTTCCGTTTCCGCGCGGGAGAAGGCGGGTCAGAGGTCGAACAATTGCGAAGCCCGCCCCCGCGGGAGGGGGTGCAGCCCGGTGATGTCCCGGGCGCTGCGGCCGTCTTTCGTGCGGATGGAGCACAAGGCGGCCGCAGCGGACGCGAAGGCCAGTTCGGGGGTGTTGTTGTTGTCGCTCAGGTGGCAGAGGAAGATGTTGCGCAGGCCGGGATGCCAGAAGTCCAGGATGGCCTCGGCACACTCTTCGTTGCTCAGATGCCCGCAGCCCCGGCAGATCCGCATCTTCAGTTCGTGCGGATAGCAGCCTCCGATCAGCATCCCCATATCGTAGTTGGACTCGATCACCACGGTGTCGGCCGTCCGGGCATATTCCAAGGCCTCTTCCGTCACCCGCCCGGCATCGGTCATCAAGACGAAGCGGTGTCCCTTCCAGTCGATCGCAAACCCGACCGTCTGGGTCGCGTCGTGCGGAACGATGAAATACCGCACCGCAACCCCGTCCAGCACAGGGGTCGCCCCATCCGAAAAATCCCGCCGGCAGGCGGTGATGTGGTCCCGCGTGAAGGTGTTCCGCAGCAGGGCCTCATGGAGGACCCGGGTGGCGTAGACCGGCTTTTCAAGCCGTTTGCAGTAGGCGCCCAGATGCCGGATGTGGTCGAGGTGGTCATGGGTCACCAGGATCGCGGCGAAGGAGGCGAAGCCCAGTCCGTACACCCCCAGTTCCCTGCGCACGCGGCGCAGGCTGATGCCGGCATCGATCAGCAGGCCGGAAGTGCCGTCGCCCAGAAAATAGCAGTTGCCGCTGCTGCCGCTCGAAAGGCTCAGGAACTTCAGCATCACTTCCGCTCCTCCTCGCAATATTTTGCGATCACCCCGTAGGCGTCGGCGACGCCCAATTCCCCGGCCGTGGACAGGTCGATGCAGCCTTTCTCCTTGTCCTTCAGGTAGATAAGGACGAGTCCCCGGTTGTAGTACGCATCCCCCATGTACGGGAAGAGCGCGATCGCCTTGCCGTAGCTTTCGATCGACTCGACGAAGCGGGAGGACAGGCAGTAGAGGTTCCCCAGATTGAAATACGTATACGGGATGCCGGGAAGGATCCGGTCTGCGGCAAGCATGTCGTCGATCGCTTCTGAATAGTCATACGTCCGGTTCACCCGGTCGGTAACCCGGGCCCGGGTCGTGCCCTGGTCATCCATCGACAGGGTCTGGACATTGTTCTCGATGGAAGAAATGAAATCGATCATCTCCGCGCGCAGAACGCCCCGGTTCAAGTGGTAGAAGGCCTTGTAATATTCCGAATATTCCGCATCGGAAGAGGACTCGACCGCGCGGTCGAACTGCCCGAGCGCGGCCGCGAACTGCTTCGACTGCACGTCGTACAGGCCCCGGATGAAGGCCCGGTCGGCGTCGGTGAAGGATTTCGGATTGCCGGCGGCGAGGTAGGAGTCTCCGTAGAGGGAGGATTCAAAGCCGTTCGCAAACTGCGGGGGCACCAGCGAATCGGAATTCGAAATCGTCATCGGGATCGGTGCGTCCGCGAGGAACTTGTCCACCAGCGGATTCTCGTACCGGTGCTGGAGGGCATAGCTGCGTGCGTCGCGGCGGGCAGACAGGCTGAACTTGTAGAGCGGCTTCAGCCCGATGTTCACGTCCCGGTTCTGCAGCAGTTCGTTGTCGAAATCTTTCTCGGGGATACGACCCGCGCCCTGGCCGACTACAACAAAGCCATCAAACTGGACCGCTTCGATCCCGAAGGCTACATCCGTCGCGGCCGTGTCTATGCGCTTCAGCATG
>CABTXO010000108.1 GCA_902488725.1 uncultured Bacteroidales bacterium | reverse complement strand
CCATCGTCCGGGGGTTGATGCCCGACAGATCCGGTTCCGCGATATTCATCGGCTGTCCCCCTCTGACGAATTCGGAACTGCCGCCGAAAGCCTCCCGGATTTCGATCTGTGCAATGATGTCTGAATATTCAGCCTCGGTCCCGGTTCCGGCCACCTTGTTCTTCGACAGGTAGAAGAAGCTGCGCGGCCGGTTGTGATAGGCCGTAAAATTGTTTTTGTAGCAGATGCCCTCATGCCAGAACACGCTTTGCGGAGCCTTGTTCGCCTCGCTGCCGAAATCCGTGTTCGTGCCTCCCAGAACGCGGTTGCCGGGGGAATCGACCGTTTCAAGCATCCGGGTCAGGGTAGCCGATCCCATTCCGATGGGCTTGTCGTCCGGGGTCACGTTGGCAATCGTGACAGCGGGGTCGTTGAGGTCGATCTCGAAGTTGAAGGTCCGCATCGGCTTTCCGGTCCAGTCCAGATAGGCGAGTTCCGTGACCGTAACCCCCGAATGGAGGGTGTAGGTGGAATCCTTGAACAAGGAAGCGATCTGGGTGGTTTTCCCGACCAGGGCCTTGCCGATCCTGGAAATCGGCTGGGGTGCCGGGTAGTGGACAGCGGTGTCTTCCGCCTCGCAGGCACACATTGCGATGGCTGCGAAGCTGATTGCAAGTATTTTATATCGTGTTTTCATAAGCATTCCTCCTATCAATAACCAGGATTCTGGACAAGTTTCGGGTTGAGGCGAAGTTCTTCGGCCGGCAGCGGGAAAAGCTGCTGCGTTTCCCGGATGCCCAGCGCCGAGACGGCCCGGCCCGTCCGGACATAGTCATAGAACAAATGGTTCTCGCCCAGCAACTCCA
Source organism: uncultured Bacteroidales bacterium (assembly GCA_902488725.1). Lineage (GTDB taxonomy): Bacteria > Bacteroidota > Bacteroidia > Bacteroidales > UBA932 > Cryptobacteroides. The sequence goes on along the minus strand of CABTXO010000108.1, from coordinate 5,425 downwards.
GACGCCTTTCCTTCAGGATCGCATCCAGGAACGTCGAGGGGCTGGAGGCGGGGGCAGGCCCCAGGCCTCTTGCCTTGCGGAGTTCGTTCAGGCGCGCGACGCCCGCCGGATACCCCTGAGCTTCGGCGCTGATCAAGTAAAGTTCGCCCAGCCGGGAGATGAAGAGCGGATCGCAGCCCGCCTGCCCGGAAGGATACTTGTTCAGGCAGTTGCGTCCGCCGACATTGAGGACGGAGGCCGGTTTCCGGTTGTCGCCGGAAAGGAACAGGTCCGTGATCTCGTCGGTCAGGATGTAGTTGCCGGTACCCTTGTTCACATAGTCATACGGGTAGTACTGGTTGCCCAGCGTGATGTTGGACTCCGTGGTCTGGTTCATAAAAGCGAAGATCGCTTCGGAATTGCTCTTGTGGTCGATGCCGAAGATCTTCGAGAAGGAGTCGAAACGGTACCTGCCGGACTTGATCAGCTCTTCCGCCAGGGCGGCGGCCTCCTCGTTCCGGCCCTCGTAGAGGCGGACACGGGCTTCCAGTGCCTGTACGGCATCTTTCGACACATAGTAGTAGGACGGACTCGTGCCCAAGGCCAGTTTCGCAGCGGCGAGCTCTTCGTCGATGAAGCGCCAGACATCCGCCGCCGGATCCCGGGGCAGATCTTCCTGGGTGTTCTTCCGGAGGATGGGAACGTCCCCGAACCGCGTCACCAGTCCGAGATACAACAGTGCCCGGAAGTAGTGGGCTTCTCCGGCGGCTGTCACGCTCATGCCGGCATCGGGATTGGCCTCGCAGATCGACAGGGTGTTGTTCACCTGGAAGATCGCTGCATAGTACCCGTTCCACTGCGACTGGGTGCTCGTCCCTTCCCGCAGGTAGTTGTTGATGATCTCGATCGGGCTGTGGTTGACGCTGGTCACGTCCCCTCCCAGCATGTCGAAAATCATGTAACTCTGGTATCCGGGCGCGTTCTGCACCCGGTTGTACATGCCGATCCGGACGGAAGGAACATCCAGTCCCGTCACTCCGCCGGATGAGATGGCGGAAGGCGAGAACTGGTCCAGCAGGTTTGCACAAGACACCGCTGCCAGGCAGGCAAAAACGGCAAGCAAGGAATATATCTTCTTATTCATGATTCTATCTCTTTAGAGTGTGATGTTGATGCCGAGGGTGTACATCCGCGGCTGGGGCACATTCAAGTTGTCCACGCCGAAGAAGCGGGGATCCATGTTGGAAGAGACTTCCGGGTCGTAGCCGAGATAGCGGGTCAGGAGGAACAGATTGTCCCCCTGGGCATAGACGCGCAAGCCTTTCATCATCAGCCTGTCGCAGATCTTTCGCGGGAAGTTGTAAGCGAGAGTGAGTGTGCGCAGACGGATAAAAGAACCGTCAAACAGGAAGAAATCGGAGTTGCGCTTGTTGTTGGCATCCGTACTGTAGATCGACCGGGGCCAAACATTGGTGGTTCCGGGCCCTGTCCACCTGTTGACGGCCTGCTCGTAGAGAAGACCGGTTCTGGATGCGAACAAGTTCGGTGCCTGACCCATGTAGACATCGTTGCCGTACATATACGAGAAGAACACATTGAGCGACAATCCTTTCCAAGTGAACGTATTGCTCAGGCCGCCGAAGAAATCCGGATTGGAAGAACCGATCACGCCGCGGTCGGCGTCTTCGATGGTTCCGTTGCCATTGGCATCGATCCATCTGATGTCTCCGGCCCGGACGCCCTGCACATACTGGGCTTCCGGCACTTCCGCGTCATATTGATAAATGCCGTCGTGCTGAAACAGGTAGAACTTGCCCATTTCCTTCCCTTCCTGCAGGACACGGTTGGCTCCGATGGTGATCACGTCGTCGTTGCCCAGCAGGCTGGTGATCCGGTTCCGGTTCGTGGAGATGTTGAAATTGGATTCCCAGTGCACCTGCCCGAGATCGACGCTGCCTCCCACAGTCAGCTCCAGTCCGACATTCCGGATGGAGCCGATGTTGGCACTGTAGCTGGTCCGCCCCGAAGTCGCCTGAATGGGCATGTCGTAGAGCAGGTCACTCGTGTTCTTGACATAGCCGTCGATCATGACGGACAGGCGGTCGTCGAAGAAACCCATGTCCATCCCGACATCGTACTGGTCGGTCCGTTCCCATTTCAAGGCTTCGTTCCCGAAGGAGGAAACCGCGATGCCGCTGGCGTTGCCGTAGTTGTAGCCGCCGGACATCAAGGCCTGCCAGGCAAACCTTCCGATCCCCTCCTGATTGCCGGTCTTGCCCCAGCTGATCCGGAATTTGAGATCGGTCTGCGGGTGGTTTTCCATAAAAGGTTCCTTGGAAATGTTCCATCCCAGCGAAACGGAAGGGAACAGTCCCCATCGGTAGGCTCTGGCAAATTTGGAAGATCCGTCCGTACGGAGCGTGGCGGTCAACAGGTAGCGTTCTTTCCAGGCTGCGGTCAGACGGCCGAAGTAGGATTCCATTGCGAATTTGGTCTTGGATCCGCCATAATCCCGGATCGTGGAAGCGACCCCGACCGCCTCGAAAGCCGGAGAAGGGAAACCGTTTCCGTCCAGATGCATCGACTGGTAGGAGTCGCTCTGGAACGAATGGCCCAGCATGACATTCAAATCCAAGGACTTGTCGAAATAGCGGTCCTGATAGTTCAGGACACTCTCGAACAGCAGGTTAACCGTCGTCAGATTCCGGTCCACGATCCTGCCCGCTCCCAATCCGTACGGATGGTTCTGATTGTAATAGGTGTGATCGTAGTATTGGGAGACATCGGCGTTGAGGGTGTTCTTGAAGGACAGACGGTCCTGCAGGAAATAGAGGGTGGCGTAGTAGCTGCCCAGATACCGGAAGTTTTCGAGATAGGCGTTCTCTTCGTTCAGAATCTGGAGTGCGTTGTGGTATTTGAGAGCGTCCGTTCCACCCGTGTAGTAGGAACCGTCCGGGGCGAACGGCCTGTCGAAGGGACGCTGCATCAAGGCCCGGCCGATGATCATCGTACCGGCATTCGGTCCCGGCACCTGCCAGTTCTTCATGTAGTTGCCGGAGTTGTTCGCGCCCATTTCAAACCAGGGATTGAACCGGTGCGAGACCTTCGCGTTCAGATTGAACTTGTTCATCCGGTTCGTCCGGATGACGCCTTCCTGATGGCTGGCGGCAGCACCGATGTAGTACTTGGTGCCCTTGCTCCCGCCGGACATCGAAACATTGGCATTTTCGAAGCGCCCGATCCGGGTGATGCTCTGCATCCAGTCGTAGTCGGGCATGTTTCCGAAGGGATTGTAGATGTGTTCCGCGTAACCGTTGTCACGGATGGTCAAGCCGTTCTGCCTGTTGTAGTTGTCCACCCCTTCGTTGAAGTAGCGGACATACAGGTCGGAATCGGCCATCCGGATTTTGTGGATGTTCGGGAAGTGCGACAGACCCGTCGTGAGATTCACACGCAGGGAAGCTTTCCCTTCTCCGCCCGACTTCGTGGTGATCACCACCACGCCGTTCGTGGCACGGGAACCGTAGATGGCGGCCGAGGCGGCATCCTTGAGAATTTCGATCGATTCGATGTCACTCAGGTTCAGGACCGCTAGCGCACTCATGTCCTCCCCGAAGTTCGTCAGATTGGCGTTCCGGTTGTCGATCGGAATTCCGTCGATCACATAGAGCGGCTCGTTGCCTGCGGAAAGGGATGACGCCCCGCGGATGGAAACCCGCTCCCCTGCTCCGACATTGCCGGATCCCGTGATGGAGGACACGCCCGCGATGCGGCCGTTGAGCAGTTCGGCCGGGGAAGCGACCTGGCGGAGTTTTTCATCGTCCACGCCCATCTTGCTGATGGCGCTGGTAACCAGGGAACGGCGCATTGTGCCGTAGCCGACCACGACGACTTCGTCGAGGTATTCCCGGGAAGGCACGAGCTGGAAATTGACCGGACCTGAATTGCGGTTCACCGCCGTAGAAATGTCCTGATAGCTCAAGCAGGAACAGACCAGGACGGCATCCTTTTCCAAAGTGAGCGAATAGCGGCCTTGCGCATCCGTAACCGCGCCGTTTGAAGTTCCGGACTCCATCACGGCCGCGCCAGGCACCGGCTGCCCCGTCTCATCGGTAACCGTTCCCGAGAGGGTGTAGGTACGCACCTCCGGCAGAACGGTCTTCTGATCGCGCAAGCTGAGGCTCAAAGTTTTGCCGTTGACCCGGACTTCGACGGGCTGCGGGGCGAAGATCGACTGCACGGCCGCACTGACCGACTGGTTGTCAATCTGGAGGGTCAAGCGCCTGCCTAGGTCGAGCCCTTCCGACTGGACGACGTAGGAGTAGCCGTACGCTTCCTTCAGTTTGTTCAGGGCCTGCTCAATGGTGACATTGCGCAGGTTGAGCGAGACCCTTTCTCCCGACTGGGAAAAGGCGGAAGGCATCGCACACAGAAACGAGAGGCACAAAGCCAGCGCCATGGGAAGCATGGCGGATCTCTTCCTTTCCTTTTTGTTTCGGTGAATCATTGTAGTGTTGGACTAATAAGTTGATACAAAGTAAGAATCTCCCTTTTGCCGCACGCGGAACTCGTGGTTCATGTTCATCGCCTCCAGAATGCGGGAGACTTCCTCCCCGTTCACGAAGCTCGCATAGAACATCCGGTCCGCCAGTGCTTTGTCATCGATGTCGATCCGGACGTTAAAGCGTCGTTCCAGATCATCCGCGATCTGCCTGAAGGTTTTGTGATAGGCATCGAACTCGCCCTTGTGCCATGCCGGCTGCATGTGCTCCGGAATGTTCTGAAGGGCGATTTCTCCCGTTTCCTTATCATAATTCAAGACCTTGCCCGGGACCATCCGGATCGACTGCTCCAGATTGGGCAGGGTGACCTGGATGCTCCCCTCCTCCAGATACGTCGAAATCGAGGATTCGCGAGGGTAGGACCTGACGTTGAATTTCGTCCCCGTAACGCGGATCACGGAGGACTGGGTGTGGACCAGGAAGGGATGTTTCGGATCATGCGCCACGGCCAGATACACTTCGCCGATGAAATGGATTTCCCGGTTCCTGCCGGAAAAAGCATCCGGGTACAGGACCGTGGTCCCGGCATTGGCGAGGAGTACGGTGCCGTCGGCAAGCGCCAGCGTGTCGGTCCGGCCGTAGGGAACTGACAGTTCCTTCCAAACAACAGATTTTCCGGGAGAGAAAGACTGGAATGCAGCACCGGACCCGAAGCCGACCGCGATCAACGAGACCATGGCTGCGGCGATTCCGATGCGGCGCGTCCAGCGCTGCGGATCACGGCGGGAACTCCGTTCAATTCTGGCCGCGAATGCTTGGTAAGCCTCGTCAATTTCTTTTTCAGGGATATCAGGGGCCGGCATTTGCCAGAGTTTTCTGAAATCGATACGCATCGTTCAAGGGAATATACTAGATATACGCACGAAAGCACGTACACACCCAAT
>CABTXO010000107.1 GCA_902488725.1 uncultured Bacteroidales bacterium | reverse complement strand
TAAACGATGTCCACATAGAAACGCGCATCCCGGTGCGAATACGGGTCTCCCCCGGCATCTTCGCTGTAGCCAAGCGCCGCAGCCTCGGGCGTGACCGTCACCTTCGTGCGGGTAGCGTCATCGTACGTGACGGGAAGCGCACCGTTCGTCATTTCGAAACAGTCCACCAGTTCCTGCGTAGGAGACTCTCCGCAGTTCCACATGTGGTTGATCGATGCGTAGGGATACGCTCCGACATCGACACCGTTCGTGTTGTTGATATGCGAATTGTTTACCCTGGACCGCCAGATGATTTCCGGAATCCGGGTTGAGAACGGACTCGTGAACAGGGTCTTGTACTGGTCCATCGGAACCAGGCTGTAATCAGACAGGCTGATGACATCCTGCGCGGCATCCGCCGCCCGCTGCCATTTGTTCTTGTCCCGGCCGGGATTGTTCAGCAGGCTGGCATTGTTCAGCAGGACCCTGGCGCGGATGGCATAGGCCACCCCGTTGTCCACATGCCAGGCCTCGTTGGAGGGCTGCCGGTTCGGCAGAATCCCCGACTTGACGACCTCCGTCAGCTCATCGGAAATCTTGGTCGCGATTTCGTCGTAGGTCGGACGCTTCAGCTCCACCCACCCGGAATAGTTCGGGTCCAGCGGTTCCTCGATCCAGGGCATCGGGCCGTAGAATTCCAGCAGGTTCATATAGTACCAGCAGCGGAGCACCCGGGCCTCCATGACCCAAGTCTGCCTCTCCTGTTCGGTGATGGCCGAAGACTGGGGCAGGTATTTAATGGCGTTGTTGCACAGGCGTATCCCGCGCCAGAAATCCGGCCAGAGCTGCTCGCTCGGATTGGACCATAGCCAGTTGATGACCGGATTGCTGAGAGAAAGATCGCCGTTGTGCCAAGCATACGCATTGTAGGTCGCAGCCCAGAAAGCATTGTCAGTCAGGGCATCGAATGTGTTGTGGACGAAGGAGATCTGATCCCTTGCCCAATAGATTTGACTGTAGGCCGCATCCAGCAGCCCCTTGCTCCTGCCATAGTTCGACAGAACCTTGTCGAGGGTGATCTGCCCGTCCGGTGTCTTTTCAAGGACAGACTCACAGCCCCAGAAATTGAACAGCGCGCAAACCAACAGTAAAGATATAGCACTCTTTTTCATGTCGCTCATCATTTAGGCGTTTACTAGAAAGTAATGTTGATGCCGGCGTTGACGGTCTTGAAGACCGGATACAGCAATTCCATATTTTGTTCGGGATCCTGATACTTGACGGGATATTTGTCCAGCGTCAACAGATTCAAGCCGTTCAGATAGAACCGGATGGAGGATGTTCCGGCCGCTTTGGACCACTTTGCGGGCAGCGTGTAGCCGATTTCGACATTCTTCAGCCGGATATAGTCTCCGTCCACATACCAGAAATCGGAAGCCTTTTTGCTGGCATCGCTTCCGGGTTCGAGGCGCGGATACGTGATCTTTAGTCCCGCGTCCAGTCGTTCCCGGCTCCAGGCTTCCTTGTGCCAGTTGTTGAAATTGTAGGTCTCCCAGAACCGCTGACCGCCCAAAAAGAAACTCCGGCCGGCGACCCCCTGCCACATCATGCTGAAGTCAAAGCCCTTGAACTGGAAGTTCAGACCGGCCCCGAATGTCCATTCCGGCACTTCGGGATCTCCGATCGGGACCATGTCCTTTTCATCGACGACTCCGTCTCCGTTCTGGTCGCGGTACTTCAGGTCGCCCGGCTTCGGAGGGGCACCCACCCCCGTCTGGTCGTACCAATCCACGATGTCCTGCTCGGAATTGAAGAAGCCGGCTGTCTCGTAGCCGAAATTCTGCCCGAGCCGGAATCCCGTCCTGCGCAGCCGGCACGCATAATCTTTCGGGAGCAGCACTTCGCTCAGATAGATCACTTTGTTGCGGTTGAATGCCGTGTTGGCTCTCAGGTTCAGGCTCACGTCGCGACGGAACACCTTCTGGTACGTTCCGGTCAATTCGAAGCCCTTGTTCTCGATCACCCCCGCATTGATTTTGGGGAGGATGCCAGAAATGTGGACTCCGCCCGTTCCGAACACACCGGTCGGAATCAGGCCGGTGGCCGGAATGAGGATGTTGTTGCGCCTTTCGTAGAACAGATCCGCTTCCAGGCGGAAATCATGGAACAGGCCGACCTCGAGGCCGAGATTGTACTTGTTCGCTTTCTCCCACGTCAATTGCTCATTGCCGATCTGCGATTCATAGCTTCCCCTCCAGAGCGTCAAAAAAGCAAAGCGGGCCCCGTTCATGTTGTCGTTTCCGACCTGGCCGTAGGAAGCGCGCAGTTTGGCGAAAGTCAGCCAGTCGCTGTTTTTCAGGAAATCTTCCTCGGACAACACCCAGCCCAGCGAGAAGGAGGGGAAGAATCCCATCTTGTGCCCGGGCGCGAACTGTTCGGAGCCATTGTAGCCGAAGTTCACCTCGGCCAGGTAGCGACGGTCGTAGGCGTAGGTCGCACGACCGACCAGCCCGACGTAGTTGTACGGGAGCTGGATGTTGACGACCCGCTGGTAACGGTTGAAGAGCAGCATCCCCGTCACGTCGTGCCTGCCGAAAGTCCGCGCATAATTCAAAGAAGCATCGATGTTGAACAGGTTGTTGAAGCTCTGGTACTGGGAATCAGAAAGCGGGCTGTTCGACATCGTGCCGGTAGGTTCATACTTGACTCCGTCGGGAGATTCCGGATCAGGCTTGGCCTCATAGAGCTGGAACGTGCGCTGCCGGACCTGCTGGTTGGAGGAAAAGGCATCATAGGAGGCAACTGCCTTCGCCGAAAGCCCCCGCGTGACGAATTCCAGATCATATTCGACACCCAACGTCGCGGTGACCTGATTGGTCTGGGTGTTCCTGAATCCGGACCGGTTCAACATTCCGTAGGGGACATTGTTGATGTTTCCGCCCTTCAACGAGTTGGTCAGCACTTCTCCGTCGGGAGTAAGGTCGTTCATATAGTTGTTCGGGGTACTGAACAAGGAACCGAACACGACAGAATAACCGGCGACATCCGACAAATACGCAGCGTTGTTGGGCACGACCACCGGATCATTCTTCTTTTGCATGAATCCGCTTACATTCAGAAACATCCGCAGTCTTTCCGTAACATCGATATCGAAATTCGACCGGAAATTGACACGGTTGGCCTTCGAGGACGGATCATAGTCGTATTCATCGAACTTCTCGGTCTTGAAGATACCGTTCTGATGCAGGTACCCGACTGTCGTGAAATAACGCATCTTGTCCGTCCCGCCGCTTACATTGACATTGATCCGCTGCATCGGAGAGGATTTCTTGGTGAATTCACGGACAAGGTCCCGTACCGGGTACAGGGCGGGAAAGTCGCCGGTGCGGTAGTGTTCCAGTGCCGTTTCGTCATAAATCGCCGGCCGGCCGTTCTGCGCCTCGACTTGGTTGCGAAGCAGCGCATAGTCATAGGCGGAGGTCATCTGCGGCAGCCGCGTGGCACTCTGCCAGGACTGCTCCATCGTTACGTCGATCAGCGGTTTGCCGGACTTGCCGCGCCGGGTCGTGATCATGATCACGCCGTTGGCGCCACGCACTCCGTAGACAGCCGTCGCGGAGGCATCCTTCAGGATCGTGATTGTCTCGACCTCGCGCGGATCCAGAGCCGTGAAGCTTCTTTCCACACCGTCCACGAGCGTCAAGGGCTGCTGGCCGTTGACCGTGCTGCGTCCCCGGATGTAGAAATCCATGTTCTCGCCGCCCGGCACGCCGGAACGCTGCAGGACCGTAAGGCCCGGAAGCCGGCCGGCCAGCGCGATACCCAGGTTGGAAGCCGGGGTCTGCTTGAGTCCCGTCGCATTGATGCTGGACAAGGCCGCGACCACGCTCTCCTTTTTCTGCTGGCCGTAGGCGACGAACACCACTTCATCCAGGGCGGTGGAAGTCTCCTGCAGGACGATGTTGATGACCTTGCGGGTGCCGACGACCGCTTCCTGCGCATCGAATCCGATCGAAGAAAAAACGAGCACCGCATTGCCGCTCGCCACGCGGATGCTGTACTTTCCGTCCACGTCGGTGGAAGTTCCGGACTTCGTTCCTTTGATGATGACGGAGACGCCGGGCAGCGGCTCCTGCTGTTTGTCAAGAACAGTTCCTGACACAATGGTCTGCCCGCCCTGCCCGAATGCGGACAATCCGCACAAGAGCGCACACAGGCAACATGACATAAATACGAATCTTTTCATACAGGCAAATGATAACCGTTAATTGTCGAGATGATACATATAGCTCAGCCTTCCCATCGGCATGGCGCTTCCGGTCAGGTAGTAGTTCATGGGATCGGACGGCCCCTTGACGCCCATCGCAACCTTGAAATAGAACTTGGAAAAGGTTCCGATCACCGCTCGCGGCACACGGACTTGGATGACATTCCCCCGGACGGTCATCCGGTCCGTCCCTTTCTCCGATGACTGGAATCCGTCCGTGAATTTCCGGATGGAGACCGCATCGTCCGATTTCGCCTTGACCGCATATTCATAACTTTCCCACGCCTTCAGCCCGGGATCGCCGCAGCCGATGAAGATGTTCAGCCAGTTGTCCTTTCCCGAAAACGCACTGAAATTCTCTTTTCCCTGAATATAGAAATACAGGTTTTCACGGTCGTGCGCCACCCGGATCTCCTCGATTTTGTCGGCCGGAGCCGCCTCGATGTACCGCATGGTCTGCGCTCCCCCGCAGGCGTCGCGGTTCATGAATTTGATTTCGGGGTTTCTTTGGATGTACTGCACGCCGTTCCACTGTGACAGTTTTCCGTCCAGGTCGATCGATTTCGGGGTCTGAAGTGCCGACTGTCCCGCATCGAGGCCTTTGTAGCGGCGCACATTCGCGATCAACTGCAGGTAGAAGGCATCTTCATAGCCTCCTTTCATCGGTTCGATGTCCCGTGAATATTCCTTGCTGGCCGCATCGCAGAGCATGTATTCCCCTTGATAGGGCTGTTTGTACGCAATCCATTCGTTCCAGCCTCCGACGGAGACCATCGGCGGGTCCGCTTTGATCGCCTGGTCCCATTCGGACTGGAAAAAGGTCCCCCGGTCAACATCCGCGGAGACATTTTTCCGGGTGGACACGTTCCACCCGCGTCCCCAGTTGATCCAGCCCGGCCTTGTGAGCGAGAAGGACATCGGCACGGCAGGATGACTGGCGACCGTCACGTTCATCACCTGCGATTCCGTGTGCAGCGGCTGGGGAAATTTCCATTCGATCCAGGGGAAACCGTCCGGGTACACGGGATCGGAAGGCCACTGCGGCTTCAGAAAATGGAAGAAGTTCAATATCTCGGCCGAAAGCGTCCCGGGCCGGTAGCTCTTGTCATTCCGGGAGGCCGCCTCCGCCAGGTCATCGGCGGGATCGGTATAGGCGATGATCAGCGGCTTGCCTTCCACCCGGAACCATGTGTCAGGGTACCGGTTCGGCTTGTACACCGTATTATAAAGGTCCCGCGTCGTCTGAAGAGAATGCGAGTGCGTGTAGAAGACGACCTTGGGGGGATTCCATCCCGCCCGGATCATCTCGTCCAGGACCTGGCAGACCTTCAGGATGACATTGGCGTAGATGATGGCATTCGTCGTGTCAAAAAAGATGAAGTCGACCCCTGCAGCCATGATCATCTGCATCTGCTTCCGGATGACCCACTCGTCATCCGAATTGTAATAACCCCAGAGCGGTTCCCCCCAGTAATGTGCCTGGCCGTTCGGACTGACGGTGGCGTCGTAGGCATTGAAGTCCGTCAGGATCCTGATCCCGTCGGGCATGGCTGCGATCTTCGTGGCGTCGTAGATGCCGGAGGCATAAGGCTGGCCGATCCAAGGCCAATAAAACAGTCCGACGGTGCGACCTTCGCGATAGCCGGAGACCGTCGGAAAAACACGGCCGAACTGATCGACTCCCACCAAGTCGAAACAGCCATACCGTGTCTTCGGGACTGTTCCGGGTTTCTCTTCCGCCGGCGGCCCCGGCAGTTCCGGAGTGACGGAACGGGTCGGCGAAAAACAGCTCTGTGCAGAAAAAGACAGACAAAACAGTATCGCGCTGAAGATGATTTTCATATCGGCTATTCCGTTTGTGCTGTGCAAAATTAGCCGATCCAGATTTCACAAGATTGTAATTTCCGTTATATTTTTTGAACTTTCCGGTATGATTGCGGAAAATCAAAAAGCGACCGGATTTTCATCCGGCCGCTTTTCTCCGCGTGCGGTAGGTGAGAGTCGAACTCACACGGACGCAATGTCCACTACCCCCTCAAAGTAGC
>CABTXO010000106.1 GCA_902488725.1 uncultured Bacteroidales bacterium | reverse complement strand
TCGCCAATTCGCCCCGCCTCATCGAAGCTGCGAAGAAAGCCATGGATGACCGGGGCTTCGGCATGTCCTCCGTCCGCTTCATCTGCGGCACCCAGGACCTCCACAAGCAGCTGGAAGCCGCCGTCTCCGACTTCTTCCGCACCGAGGACACGATTCTCTACGCCTCCTGCTTCGATGCGAACGGCGGCGTGTTCGAACCCCTGTTCACGGCGGACGACGCCATCATCTCCGACTCCCTGAACCATGCCTCCATCATCGACGGCGTGCGCCTGTGCAAGGCGGTCCGCTACCGCTATGCCAACGCCGACATGGCCGACCTGGAGCGCTGTCTGCAGGAAGCGCAGGCTCAGCGCCACCGCATCATCTGCACGGACGGAGTCTTCTCGATGGACGGCAACGTCGCCCCGATGGACAAGATCTGCGACCTGGCCGAGAAATATGACGCGCTTGTAATGGTCGACGAGAGCCACTCCGCGGGCGTGGTCGGCAAGACGGGTCACGGCGTCGCCGAGCAGTTCGGCTGCTACGGCCGCATCGACATCTTCACAGGTACCCTCGGCAAGGCCTTCGGCGGCACCGTCGGCGGCTTCACCACGGGCCGCAAGGAGATCATCGACATGCTCCGCCAGCGTTCCCGTCCGTACCTGTTCTCGAATTCCCTGCCGCCCATGATCGTGGCGGCCGGCATCGAGATGTTCAAGATGCTGAAAGAGAGCAACGAACTGCACGACCGTCAGCAGGAGAACGTGCGTTATTTCCGCGACAAGATGCTCGCCGCCGGCTTCGACATCAAGCCCACGCAGAGCGCCATCGTGGCCGTCATGCTCTACGACGCCCCGCTCGCACAGAAGTTCTCCGCCGAGATCGCCAAGGAAGGCATCTTCGTGACCGGCTTCTTCTATCCGGTGGTGCCGAAGGGCCAGGCCCGCATCCGGGTCCAGCTCAGCGCCGCCCACAAACAGGAGCACCTCGACCGCGCCATCGCCGCCTTCGTCAAAGTCGGAAGGCAGCTCGGCGTGATCAAATAATTTCGTGCGGAAATAAAGATTATTTTGCGAAGAGGCCGATGATGTTCAAGATGACTTCAGCGGCCTTTTCCATGCTTTGGACGGGCACGAACTCCATCTTGCCGTGGAAATTCAGGCCGCCGGCGAAGATGTTCGGGCAGGGGAGACCCTTGAAGCTGAGGTTCGCCCCGTCGGTGCCGCCGCGGATGGGCTGCACCTTGGGTTTCACCCCGGCCATCTCGATGGCCTGGGTCGCCACCTCGACCACGATGCGGTGCGGCTCCACCTGCTCCCGCATGTTGTAGTACTGGTCCTGGATCCTGGCCGAACAGGTGCCGGCGCCATATTTCCGGTTGATGAACTTCACGCAGGTGCGCAGAAAGTCCTTCCGCCGCTCGAACTTCTCCCGGTCATGGTCGCGCACGATGTAGCGGAAGTCCGCCTGCTCGACCGACCCGTTGAAACCGATTATGTGGTAGAAGCCCTCGTAGCCCTCGGTGTGCTCCGGCCGCTGCTCGACCGGCAGCAGGGCGTTGAACTCCTCCGCGATGAGGATGGCATTCTTCATCTTCCCCTTCGCGTAGCCCGGGTGCACGTTTCTTCCCTGAATATGAATCCGTGCGGAGGCGGCGTTGAAGTTCTCGTATTCCAGCTCGCCCAGTTCCCCGCCGTCCATCGTGTAGGCGTAGTCCGCCCCGAAACGGGCCACGTCGAACTTCACCACGCCCCGGCCGATCTCCTCGTCGGGCGTGAAGCCGATGCGCAGCTCGCCGTGCCGGAACTCCGGATGCGTCATCACGTACTGGACCGCGTCCATGATCTCGGCCACGCCGGCCTTGTCGTCCGCCCCCAGCAGGGTCGTGCCGTCGGTCGTGACGAGGGTCTGGCCCACGTAGTGCAGCAGTTCCGGGAATTCGGACGGTTTCAGCGCAAGGCCTGCGACACCCTTCAGGGGAATGTCGCCGCCGTCATATTCGGAAATGATCTGGGGCTTGATACCGGCGCCGGAAGCGTCGGGAGCCGTGTCCACGTGGGCGATGAAGCCGACGGCGGGTACCTTCCCCGCCCCTGCAGGCAGATTGGAAGGAATACGCCCCATCACGTAGCCATATTCATCAAGCTCGGCCTCCACGCCGAGGGCGCGAAGTTCGTCGCGGAGCAATTCCAGCAGTTCCAACTGTTTCGCCGTGCTGGGCTGGCTTTCGGATTCTTCATTGGACTGCGTGTCGATGGCGACGTACCGCAGAAATCTATCGAGTATTTTTTCCATAACGATAATAAGTTATTTTAGTAAATTTCCATGATTCGTCCGCTCCAGGATGCCCATCTGGTGGATTGCGATTCTGTTCAATTCTTTCAAACGCTCCGCCTGTTTCATGCCTTTCCGGATAAAAACCGCATTCAAGCTCTCCAAATTCGAGAGGCAAATCAACTGGTTGATACTGGCATGATCCCGGATATTCCCTTTTTCTTCAGGATTCTCTTCTCGCCATTGCCGCGCAGTCATTCCGAATATCGCAACATTCAACACATCTGCTTCGTCTGCGTAAACAATTGATATCTGAGCCGGTGTCAATTCACCGGGAATCAAATGCTCTTTGATCGCATCCGTGTGAATATGGTAGTTCAGTTTCGACAATTCCCTTTTTACCGTCCAACCAAGCTGCACATGTTCTGCTTGCTTCAGACGTTGAAATTCCATCGCGACATAGAGGCCGAACTCGACAGAGATCCATTCTGCAAAATGGAATGCGATGTCCCGGTGGGCAAAAGTGCCTCCGTACCTTCCGGATTTGACGATGAGTCCTCGCGCGTTTGTCGTTTCAATCCATTTTTTAGGTGACAGGGTAAATGCGTTGAGACCCGCCTGTTTCCGAAACCCCTCGAATTCGAGGGGTTTGAAATCTGTGTTGTGCAAGGTCTCCCACAAACCGAGATACTCAATCGAATTCCGATTCCGTATCCAATTGGCAATGACCGAATTCGGTTCGTCTGACTTGTATTTGGCAAGATCAGTCAGCGAGATGAAATCTTCTTCATCCAGCGAAAAATAGGCGAATTCTGTTTCGCGTACAACTGTTTTTTTCATGTAAGTTTAGTGTTTATGAATAATGATGGCAGGATATCAAGGTCGTGTCTCCTTGGAGCGCAGTGTCGAAATAATCATGAATGTCAAGAGGCAGAGGTAGGGGAGTAGGGCGAGGGGTTCGCCGAAGCGGGCGTTCCAGCCGGAGAGGAACCAGTCCACCTTGCCGAACTTCAGCAGGGCGCTCACCACGCCCATCAACGCTCCGCCGGCGATGAAGCCCGACGCGATCAGCGTCCCCTTGTTCAGGCGCGCCTCGTTCACCGCTTTGTCCTTCGAACGGGTGCTCACGAACCAGGACACCGCCCCGCCGATCAGCAGGGGCAGGTTCAGGTCGATGGGAATGAACATCCCCAGCGCGAACGCCAGCGCAGGCACCTTCAGCAGGGTCAGCACGATCGCCAGCACGGCACCGATGCCGTACAGAAGCCAGGGAGCCCCGCCCCCGTTCATCATCGGGCGGATCACCGCCGCCATCGCATTGGCCTGCGGCGCCACCAGTGCCTGATCCCCCACGAAGCCGTAGGTCTTGTTCAGCACCAGCATGACCCCGCACACCGTTGCAGCCGCCACAGCCACGCCCAGAAACTTCCAGGTCTCCTGCTTCTTCGGCGTCGACCCGATCCAGTAACCGATTTTCAGGTCCGTGATGAACGAACCCGCCACCGAAAGCGCGGTGCAGACCACCCCGCCGATGATCAGCGCGGCCGCCATGCCCGCATTGCCCTTCAGGCCCACCGCCACCAGTATCAGGGCGGCGATGATCAAGGTCATGAGCGTCATGCCGCTGACCGGGTTGGTCCCCACGATCGCGATCGCGTTCGCCGCGACCGTCGTGAACAGGAAGGAAACGATTGCCACGATGAGCAAGCCGACCAAGGCCTGCCAGACATTGTCCACCACCCCGCCGAAGGCGAAGAAGGCGAACACGGCCAGCAGCGCGAACACGATGCCGAACACGATGGTCTTCATCGGCAGGTCTTCCTGGGTGCGTTCGGAAGCCTGCGGGGCCGCGGTTCCTTTCCGGAATTCACCGACCGCCAGTCCCACCGCCGACTTGATCACGCCGAAGGATTTGATGATTCCGATGATTCCCGCCGTCGCGATGCCGCCGATGCCGATGTGGCGCGCGTAGTCTTTGAATATTTGTTCAGGACTCATCTCCCCGATGGTCATCGCAACCCCAGTGTTCATCAAGTCGATCACCTGGCCGCCCCAGAGCAGGTTCATGAGCGGAATGATCACGAGCCACACGAGCAGGCTGCCGCAGCAGATGATGAAGGCATATTTCAGTCCGATGATGTAGCCCAGCCCCAGCACTGCCGCGCCTGTGTTGACCTTCAGCAGCACCTTCGCCTTGTCCGCGAGGGTCTGACCTACGCCCAGCACGGTCGTCCTGACCGTGTCCGCCCAGAGTCCGAAGGTGCTGACGGTGAAGTCGTACAGGCCGCCGATCAGACCGCTGACGAGCAGGGTCCCGGCCCCTTTGCCGCCTTCCCCGCTCACCAGGATCTGTGTCGTGGCGGTGGCCTCCGGGAACGGATACTTCCCGTGCATCTCCTTCACGAAATATTTCCGGAACGGAATCAGGAACAGAATGCCCAGCACGCCGCCCAGCAGGGAGGACAGGAACATCTGCATGAAGTTCACTTCCACACCTAATATATAAATTGCGGGCAGGGTGAAGATCGCCCCGGCCACCACAGCACCCGAACAGCCTCCGATGGACTGGATGATGACGTTCTGTCCCAGACCCTCCTTCTTCCCGAGCGCACTGCTCAGTCCGACTGCGATGATGGCGATCGGGATGGCCGCCTCGAACACCTGTCCCACGCGCAGACCCAGGTAGGCCGCCGCGGCGGAGAACAGAATGACCATCACGAGCCCGACCGTCACGGAATAGGGCGTGATCTCCGTCCACTTCCGTCCTGCGTCCAGCAGCGGCTTGTACGATTCGCCCGGTTTGAGCTCCCGGTGCGCATTCTCCGGCAATGCGTTTTTCTTTTCTTCCATGGATTTGATGCAGTTATCTTCTACAAATATAATAAAAATGTCATTTCGCGGGTTTTTGAAAAAATAAATCAAAAAAGATTTGCCAGTTCCGAAAAAGTGTGTATCTTTGCAGTCCCTTTCGCAAAAAGGGAAAAGATCATTGACAATACTGAGAGATTACAACGAGGTAAAAGAGAAATCAACAACGAGATCAGTCTTTTTGCCGTGCGGCGCGGGAGCGCCCTGCGCGGCGACGAAAGGGACTGCGATTTCATCACGAGGCCGAATCCGCCCCCGTCCTTGCGCCGCGCGAGCGGCGCGGGGGTCAAGCGGGGCGGGATTCACGAGAAGCGAGTCAGGGCGTACGGAGGATGCCTTGGCTTCCGCAGGCGATGAAGGACGCGGTAAGCTGCGAAAATGTCCGGGGACCCGCAAACGGGGGCTGATCCGGACGGATCCGAATGGGGCAACCCATGCAGCGCGAGCTGCATACCGTCTTATGGCGGGGCGAACCCGGGGAACTGAAACATCTCAGTACCCGGAGGAGAAGAAAGAAACAATCGATTCCCCCAGTAGTGGCGATCGAACGGGGAAGTAGCCTAAACCGCGCGGCTTTCGGGCCTCGCGGGGTCGTAGGGCCGCAGGGACGATTTCCCGACCGAACCGGAAGCGCGCTGGAAAGCCGCGGCGCAGCGGGTGAGACCCCCGTACGGGCAAGGGAGGGAATGAGGTGCGGTACCTGAGTAGGGCGGGACACGAGGAACCCTGCCCGAATTCCCGGGGACCATCCCGGAAGGCTGAATACTGCGGAAGACCGATAGCGAACCAGTACCGCGAGGGAAAGGTGGGAAGAACCCCGGGCAGGGGAGTGAAAGAGAACCTGAAACCGTGCGTCCACAAGCGGTCGGAGCGGGGTGTTTTCCCCGCGACGGCGTGCCTTTTGCATAATGAGCCTACGAGTTGCGTCGCCGCGGCGAGGCTAAGCCACTCAGTGGCGGAGCCGTAGCGGAAGCGAGTCTGAACAGGGCGAGTTCAGTCGCGGCGAGCAGACGCGAAACCCGGTGATCTACCCTTGTCCAGGGCGAAGGGGCCGTAGCAGGCTCTGGAGGCCCGAACCAGTTTC
The DNA here is from genome assembly GCA_902488725.1 of uncultured Bacteroidales bacterium. GTDB lineage: Bacteria > Bacteroidota > Bacteroidia > Bacteroidales > UBA932 > Cryptobacteroides. The sequence goes on along the minus strand of CABTXO010000106.1, from coordinate 89 downwards.
CGTTGAAAAGGGCTTGGATGAGGCGAGGGTAGGGGTGAAAGGCCAATCAAACCGGGAGATAGCTCGTACTCCCCGAAATGTCTTTAGGG
>CABTXO010000105.1 GCA_902488725.1 uncultured Bacteroidales bacterium | reverse complement strand
TCCTCCTGATCCTGCTGCTGAAGGTGTTCTCGATGACGTTGACCAATGCCGGCGGCGGCGTGGGCGGAACTTTCGGTCCTACGCTCTTCGTCGGAGCGATCGCGGGCTTCTTCGTGGCCCGTTCCCTGAACCTGCTGCTGGTCGGGACCAGTCTGACCGTGCCGGAACAGAATTTCGTGCTGGTCGGCATGGCCGGCCTGATGGCGGGAGTCATGCAGGCCCCCATGACCGCGATCTTCCTCATCGCGGAAATTTCCGGCGGCTACGAACTTTTCCTCCCCCTCATTCTGACAGCGACCATGTCCTTCGGCGCGACGCGGCTGACGGAGAAATATTCCATCTACACCAAGCGTATCGCCCACAAGGGGCAGCTGCTGACGCATGACAGCGACCAGGCGGTGCTGACCCTGCTGAAAATCAACGACGTGATCGAGACGGATTTCTCGCCGGTCAAGATCGACGACACCCTGAGCCGGCTGGTGGAGGTGATTTCGAATTCGACGCGGAACATTTTCCCGGTGCTGGACGAGCACGGCCGCTTCCAGGGCTACGTGGCGCTTGAGGACATCCGCAAGGACATGTTCCGTACCGACCAATACGAGAAAATGCACGTGTTCAATTTCATGCGGAGTGCGCATGAATATGTCTACGAAGATGAAAAAATGGATTCCGTCATGCTGAAGTTCGAAAAGTCCGGCGCATGGAATCTGCCGGTCGTGAAGCCGGACCGCACCTACCTCGGCTTCGTGTCCAAGTCCAAGATTTTCTCCGTGTACCGCCGCGAACTGAGGGTGGTTTCACAAGACTGACCCGCACCATGAAACAGATTTATTCGGATTATATCGCCAATCTCCTGCAGGTCAAGACCTGGCAGGTCGAAAACTGTGCACATCTCTTCGAGGAGGGGAACACGATCCCCTTCATCAGCCGGTACCGGAAAGAGCGGACCGGCGGCCTGGACGACGTGGCCGTTTCAGAGATCAAACATTGGGTGGACGTGTTCACCGAAATGGAAAAACGGAAGGGGAGCATCCTGCAGACGATCGCCGGGCAGGGGAAACTGACCGATGAACTGAAAGCGCAGATCGAGGCCTGCGTGGTGTCGAGAGAACTGGAGGATCTCTATCTGCCGTACCGGCCCAAGCGGCGGACCCGTGCGACGGTCGCCCGGGAGAAGGGGCTGGAACCCCTGGCCGACCTGATGTGGTCGGTCGCCGTGTCGGACCCGGAAAGGGAGGCGCGGAAGTACATCGGCGACCAGGTTCCCACAGTGGAGGAGGCCTTGGCGGGCGCCCGCGACATCGTGGCTGAGCGGCTGTCCGAATCCGCCCCGGTACGGGAGAATCTGCGCAGGATTTTCCGGGGCCGCCGCATCGAATCCAAGGCGACGAAGGCAGCATCGGAATCGCAGGAGGCGTCCAAATACCGGTCGTATTTCCAATTCTCGATGCCCCTGCAGCGGATTCCTTCGCACAACCTGCTGGCCATGCTGCGGGCTTCGAACGAAGGCTTCCTGTCGGTAGGCTTCGATGCCGACCCCGAAAGGTGCGGCAACAAGATGTACTACGACTTCTGTCAGGAACGCCGGTATCCGGGTCCGAAGCTGGCGGAGCAGATCCGGATGGCCGTCGACGATGCGTACAAGCGCCTGCTGGAGCCTTCGATCACGAACGAGGTCATCAGGGAGGCAAAGGAAAAGGCAGACCTTGAATCGATCCGGGTCTTCGGGGAGAACCTCACCCAGCTGCTCCTGTCCCCGCCGGTGGGACAGAAACGGACGCTGGCCATCGACCCGGGCTTCCGCAACGGCTGCAAGATCGTGTGCCTGGACGAGCAGGGGAACCTGCTGCACCATGAGATCATCTTCCCCCACCCGCCCCGGAACGAAAAGGTCAAGTCCATCATGGCGGTTTCCGCGATGGTGGAGGACTACCATATTCAAGTGGTGGCGATCGGGAACGGAACGGCCTCCCGGGAGACGGAGGATTTCATCCGGCGGGTCGGGCTGCCGGAGTCTGTGAAGGTGTACACGGTCAGCGAAGACGGTGCTTCGATCTATTCGGCGTCCGAAGTCGCGCGGAAGGAATTCCCGGACGAGGACGTGACCGTCCGCGGGGCGGTCTCCATCGGGAGGCGGCTGATGGATCCTTTGGCCGAACTGGTCAAGATCGATCCGAAGTCCCTCGGGGTTGGACAGTACCAGCACGACGTGGACCAGAACCTGCTGCGCGAGAAACTGGACAACACCGTGGCGATCTGCGTGAACAGCGTCGGCGTCAACCTGAACACGGCGAGCGCCTACCTGCTGAGCTATGTCTCCGGCATCGGTCCCGCACTTGCGTCGAATATCATCGCCCATCGCGCGCAGCAGGGACCCTTCGTTTCACGCGGGCAGCTGCGCAACGTGCCCAAACTGGGGCCCAAGGCCTTCGAGCAGTGCGCCGGCTTCCTGCGGATCCCCGGTGCGGAGAATCCGCTGGACAATTCCGCCGTCCATCCGGAATGCTACCACATCGTGGACCGGATGGCGCTCGATCTGGGCGTTTCCACGAAAGAGCTGGTCGGCAACGAAGCCTTGATCCGTACGATCGATCCGCAGCGGTATGTGGAAGGGGATTTCGGTCTGCCCACCATCCGGGACATCCTGCAGGAACTGGCGAAGCCCGGACGGGATCCGCGGGAGCCGGCCCGGGAGTTCAGCTTCGCGGACGACATCCACGAAATCGAAGATCTGAAACCCGGCATGGAACTTCCGGGCATCGTCACGAACGTGACGAATTTCGGGGCCTTCGTGGACATCGGCATCCACGAGAACGGTCTCATCCATGTGTCGCAGATGCGGGCGGGCGTCGGGGAAGGGCATCGCGGCCCCGTCGATCCCTCAAAGGTGGTGAAATTGCACCAGCGGGTCCGGGTCAGCGTGCTGGACGTAGATCTGGACCGCAAGCGGATTTCCCTCAGACTGATGAAATAGTAATCACTTTTTCTTGATCTGTTTATAATTGATGGATTATTTTTGAATATATTTGCAAAATAGAAAGATAGCCAATAGATTTTATGAATATTGCTCAACGGTTTTGTGCAAACCGGGCGGTCATTTATCTGCTTTCCGCTCTTGCGATCATACTCTGGGGATTGTCCTACGTCTGGAGCGATCAACTGATCGCCGCCGACATTCCGATTTTCTATTTCGTCCCGATCCGGATCTGGATCGCCGGCGTACTGCTGCTGATTTTCAATCTGCTGACAGGCCGGTTCAAGCCGATCGCACGGAAGGACCTCTGGAAATTCGCTTTGCTGGCCCTGTTCGAACCGTTAATCTACTTCATGTGCGAAACCTACGGGATCAAGGAAACCGGGTCGCCCACCATCAGCGCGATGATCATCGCATCAGTTCCGATCTTTTCGGTCGGGGCCGGCATGATCTTCTTCAAGGAGCACATGTCGTTCATGAACTTTTTTGGCATCCTGGTCACCCTTGCCGGCATCTTTCTGGTTCTCAAGTCCCAGACCGATGTCGGGGATCCGAGGCACTTCACCTGGGGAATCATTCTGCTGTTGGTTGCGGTTTTTTCAGAGGTCGGCCACGCATCCTTCACGAAGATGCTTTCGCCTGATTACCCGCCGCAAGTTGTGGCGATGTACCAGTTCCTTGTCGGAGGAATCTATTTTTTGCCCTTCTTCCTGACGAAGGGGCTGGAAACTTTCGAGCCGAGATTCCTCTCGTGGGACGTCATGCGCCCGATCTTTGCGCTGGCCGTGCTGTGTTCCAGCCTGGCGTTCTCGCTCTGGGCGCTGACGATCAAGAGTCTCGGGGTGGCCAAATCCAGCGTGTTCCTGGCGACCATGTGCATCGCGACCGCGCTGGCGGCCGAATTGATGGGGCAGGAGCATCTGAGCTGCCTGCAGTGGATCGGAATCGGGATCGCGGTGGTCGGGATCGTGCTTTCGCAGCACACCAAGCACCTTCACCTGTTCCTGAAGTGCAGACGCTGACCCAAAGGGGTCCTTTCCAGCAATTGTCCGTCCCGGACGGCGAGCCTGCCGTCCAGAAACACCATCTTGACAGCGGCATGCAGTGCAGTGCCTGAATAGGGGGTCCAGCCGCACTTGTACGCCGGTTCATCGGCGGGCTGCACGGCGTCGGGATCCAGGACGACCAGGTCGGCGTAATGTCCGACGCGGAGCGCGCCGCGCTCTTCCAGCCCCATCATTTCCGCGGCTTTTTCGGAGCAGGCGGCTGCGATCCGTTGCCAGGGAATGGCCGGCACATCCGCTCTTCCTGCCGCATTCCAGCCCTGGGCGACGCTCGCCACGACCGGCAGGGCATGCTGGATCGACGGGATTCCGGACGGGCAGGAGAGATAGGGCTGCTCCTTTTCTGCAAGCAGGTGGGGGGCATGGTCGGAACCGATCGTGTCGATCGTCCCGTCCAGCACGCCCTGCCGGAGTGCGGCCCGGTCGGCTTCTGCCTTGATCGCCGGGTTGCATTTGATCCGGCCGCCGAGGGATGCATAGTCCGCATCGCAGAACCACAGGTAGTTGGCGGAGGTCTCAGCCGTGATGCCCGGGTGATCCCGTTTCGCCAAGCGGATCATTTCGACTTCTTCCGCCGTGCTGACATGCAGGATGTGCAGACGGGTCCCGTATTCCATCGCCATCTCCAGCGCTTTCGCCGTTGACTTGATGCAGGCGGACCGGCTCCGGACGGCAGGATGGGCGCTGAACGGAATGTCGGTCCCCCAGCGTGCCTTCGCGGCCGCAAGATTGGCCTGGATCGTTCCTTCGTCTTCGCTGTGGAGGAGGATCTCTTTCCCGCGGAGCCGAAACAGTTCCCGCAAGGCTGCCTCCCGGTCGACCAGCATATTCCCGGTGGAAGACCCCATGAACACCTTGACGCCGCCGAAAGCGGTTCCGCCGTCGCGGGCGAGGGCGGCGCGGATTTCCCCGACATTGTGGTTGGTCGCCCCGAAATGAAAGCCGTAGTGGGTCCAGGCGCGGCCTTCCGCCAGCAGCAGCTTCGCAGCGAGCGCCTCCTCCGAAATGGTGGGAGGGTTTGTGTTGGGCATATCGAAGAAGGCGGTGACGCCGCCCAGCAGCGCAGCCCGCGATTCGCTGGAGAGGTCCCCCTTCCGGGTAAGCCCGGGTTCGCGGAAATGGACATGCAGGTCGATGGCGCCTGCAAGCAGCAGTTTTCCCCCGAGGTCGATCACCTCTGCCAGCGGGAATTCGGCGCAGGCGCGGGCGTCATCGTGCTCCCGGCCGTCCCGTAGCCATATTCCTGCAATCCGTTCTCCGTCGATCGCGAGCGCACCTTTCCGGCAGAAGGCACCGGTCACGAGGAGGGCGTTGGTCAGCAGCAGTCCCGGCATCTATTGCGCTTTGCGGTTGAACTTGCGGAACTTCAGCTTCAGGACGCCCCAGAAAGCTTCGCCGAAGATGCTGCCGCTCATCTTGGAGTTGCCGAGTTTCCGGTTGACGAAGATGACGGGCACTTCCACGATCCGGAAGCCCAGTTTGAACGCCGTGTATTTCATCTCGACCTGAAAACCGTATCCCTTCATGCGGACATCGTCCAGATCTATGGTTTCCAGGACTTTGCGGCTGTAGCACTTGAAGCCCGCGGTACAGTCGTGCACCCGCATGCCCAGGATCGTCTTCACATAGATGGAAGCGAAATAGGACATCAGAATCCGGCCGATGGGCCAGTTCACGACGCTGATCCCGTCGCAGTAGCGGGAGCCGACGGCGACACCGCCGCACTCGGCAGCGGCCGCACACAGCCGCGGCAGGTCCTCCGGGTTGTGCGAGAAATCCGCATCCATCTCGAAGATGTAGTCGTAACCTTGTTCCAGAGACCATTTGAAGCCTGCGAGGTATGCTGTTCCCAGCCCGAGTTTTCCGGAACGTTCGATCAGGAACAGCCGGTCGGGAAATTCCTGCTGCAGCCGCTTCACGATGGCGGCCGTGCCGTCAGGCGAGCCGTCGTCGATGACGAGGACGTGGTAGGCACCTTCAAGGGAGAACACCGCCCGGATGATGGCGCCGATGTTCTCTTTCTCGTTGTAGGTGGGGATGATGACGATCTTGGTATCCATTTGCGTCAACGGGTGATCGATTTCATCATTTCCGCGACGGCGGCTTCCAGCTGCCTGTCTTCACCGCGGAGCAGGGAAGCCGGATCGTTGTAGATCAGGATGTCCGGTTCCAGCTGCAGATTCTCCAGGTATCTGCCTTCTTTGATTGCCCAGGAACCCACCTGCGGGATGCCGAAGACAATCGCGGGGTTGATCTGGTTCTCCCACCAGACGGCGGTCATGGTGCCCGGAACGGGGGCGCCGATCAGT